>JAYVTJ010000449.1:0-2193 GCA_043774415.1 Fimbriiglobus sp.
TCGCAGTGCGAACGCACATCTCGGCTGCGAAGAGTTCGAAGACCGCCGCGGCCGGGGCCTTCGCACCGACCGAGCCATCCCACGCCGCGAGGAGGTCGAGCCCTTCCCGCGCGAACTTCGATTCGGTTGGAGTGCGCAGCACGACTTCGCGGATCTCTTCCCAGACCATCGAGCGCGTGCTGAGCTGCAGCGCGAGGCACGACGGGACATCCCAATCGGCCCGGCGGGCGAGTTCATCGCGGATCGTATTCGCGCGATACGGATCGACGAAGTCGGCGCCGAGGAACGCGTCCGTGGGCGCCTCCGGGCGGATGTGGGCATCGTCGTTCGCGGTGCCGTAGTAGCCCATCGACGGGTTGCGCACATAAGGCATCTTGTCGAAGCTCAGATGCTCCGCTTCCCAGCCGGCGCCGGGGGCGTCGCCGCGCAGCGGGATCATCCCGCGTCCGAGCTTGCGCACCGGAACTTGCCCGACGTGCTGGTAGCCCGTTTCGCCATCCGCATCGGCGTAGAGCATGTTCAGCGGCAGGCCGGGCCACGCGGCGAAGGGTTTGCGGAAGCTCTCGAAGTCGGTCGCCTTCGGGGCGTCGAACAAGCCGCGGATCGGCAGTGCATCGAGCCAGACGGCCCGGAGCGAGATCGCTTCGGGCTCGCCGGGGATCAGTGGCGAGATCATCGGTCCGCGCGGCGTGAGCAGCACCTCTTCGATGTGATCGGGCTTCCCCTTCACGCGGATGACTTCGCGTGCCACCGCGCACGGCGTGAAGCTGCCATCCGAATTGCGGACCTGCGTTCCCGTGGCATCGAGCGTCTCGATGAAGAGGTCGGTGTTGTCGGTTAGCCCGGCGGTTACGCCCCAAGCGCAGTGGCCATTGTGCCCGATGGCGATGGCCGGCGCCCCGGCGAACGCGGCTCCGGCAAACGCGAGCGTCGGCGTGCGGACTTGCACCAAGTACCACGGTGCGGGGATGTCGGGTCGCAGGTGCGGATCGTTCGCGAGGATCGGTTTGCCCGACGCCGTGCGCGAACCGGCGATGAGCCAGTTGTTCGAACCGCCGCCCGTGGGGACGATCTCTTGGAACGCCGCGAGATCGCGTGCCAGCGCATCGAGCGCGGCCGAAGCTCGACCGCCGTCAAGTGTCGAATCCGCCAAAGCATTCCAAGACGGATCGAGCGCTTCCACGGCACTCCTTCCGTCGGCGCGGAGCATCCGCAAGCGCGCGAGTTCCACATCCCAGTTGCCCGGCAAACTGAAACTGATGAGCTTGAGCACCGCGAGGACATCGGTGACGACCCACGGGGTCGGCGTGCCGCCGAGCAGCGCGAATTCGTGCGGCTTCGCCGGGACGCCGAGGGTCTGCCCCGCATTCACCCCGGCGACGAACGCCTCCACGACCTCGCGGACATCGGCATGAATGACGGGCAACTGCGCGGCCGCGCTGCGGGCGAAGCCGATGCGCCGGCTCATGCGATCGACGGGCAACCCGCCGGGACCGACGAGTTCGGCGAGCGTGCCCCGACCGACGCGCAACATCGTTTCGAGTTGGAACGCGCGGTCTTGCCCCTGCACGAAGCCGACGGCGAAGTGGGCGTCGCGCTCGGTCTCGGCTTCGATGTACGGGATGCCCGAGCGATCCCGGCGGATCGTGACGGCGTGCTGCAAGCCGGGGATATTGAGGTGCCCCTTGCTGTACGGCAAGCGCGCGCCGAGGATCGCCCGGAAGATCAACCTGCGCAGCGCCATGCTTCGATCCCGTGCGGTGGTTACCGGGTACGACTTCGACCGTCAGCGCTCGAGCGGCCCGGAGTAGAAGCGGGCCTTCGGGTAATCCTTTTTGGCCTTCAGGTACGCTTCCTTCGTCACTTTCGTCGTCTTGCCGTCGAGGCTCAGCGATTGCAGCTTCGGCAACTTCGCCAGCTCCGCGAAGCCCTTGTCCGTCAAGTCGGTGCCGTTCACAGTGACTTGGGCCAGGGTCGGGATCTTCGCCAGTTCCAAGGCCGCGGAGTCGTTGAACTCCGTTTCGGCGGCGGAGTATTGGAACAGGGTTTTCGATGCGGTGAGGTATTTGATCCCTGCGGGATCAATCTTGGCTCCGGTCACATGGAGGTACGTCAGGTCGCGCATTTTCCCGAGCGCGCGGAACGCATCTTCGCCCAGTTCGGTCCTCCGGAGATCGATCAGTTGAATCGGTG
>JAYVTJ010000450.1:0-2789 GCA_043774415.1 Fimbriiglobus sp.
AAGGCCTACCGGAGGATCTTAAACGGGCGATCCGACCGAATCTGCCGAGAATCGATGGGAATCGCCGCGTAAACGACGCGGGGGAGAGATTACACCCCGCCGTTCAATACTTCTACGAGCCTTTTCTGGAGCAATTCGACCCGGAACTCCGGAAAAAGCTCGGAGTCTGGTACACGCCGCCCGAGATCGTGCAGTACATGGTGGCCCGCGTCGATGCGGTGTTGAAATCGGATTTCGATCTGCCGCTCGGTCTCGCGGACGAATCGGTCTTCATCTTGGATCCGTGCTGCGGAACGGGGGCCTATCTCGTAGAAGTGCTCCGATGCATCGAAGGGAATTTGAAACCCATCACCGAAGACTCGAAGCTCGGGATCGAATTGAAAGCGGCGGCGTCGACTCGCGTTTTCGGATTCGAAATCCTGCCCGTGCCGTTCGTCATCGCGCATTTGCAAATCGGAATGCACCTCCTGAGCCGGGGGGCGACTTTCGACGAAAGCGTCAAAGAGCGGGCCGCTGTGTACCTCACGAATGCGCTCACCGGTTGGTCCCCGCCGTCCGGACCGAAAGAGCAACTGCTCTTTCCCGAACTCGAAGACGAGCGCAGCGCCGCCGACGGCGTCAAGCGCGGGAAGCCGATTCTCGTGGTGCTGGGCAATCCCCCGTACAACGCGTATGCAGGTCTCAGCGCCGATCAGGAAGACGATATGATAGCCCCGTACAAAGCGGGATTGTCCGCGACATGGGGCATCAAGAAGTTCAACCTGGATGATCTGTACACGAGGTTTTTCCGGATCGCGGATCGCTGCGTCGGCGAGGGCGCGCTCGGTCGCGGCCTCTTCTGCTACATCTCCACTTTCTCGTATTTGTCCGAGCCGTCCTTCGTCGTCATGCGGCAGCGCCTCACCGAGCGCTTCGACCGCATCTGGATCGACTGCCTGAATGGGGACAGCCGGGAGACCGGCAAGCTCACACCCGAAGGGCTGTCCGATCCCAGCGTCTTTTCGACGGAGACCAATCGGGCCGGCATCCGTGTCGGTACGGCGGTCGGGCTGTTCGCGCGCACCGGCAGGGCGATGCCGGGCACCGTTCGCTTCCGGGAATTTTGGGGGAAAGCGAAACGGGCCGAGATCCTCGCCAGCGCGCGGAAAAAAGCCTTCGACAAGCAGTACGTCCGAGTGCGGCCATCGAAGATCAACAAGTATACGTTCATCCCGAATCTGAGGAACGCGGAGTACGATCTCTGGCCGCAACTCGTCGATCTCTCCGCGGTTCCTCCGTGCAACGGATTGATGGAAAAACGCGGAGGCGCGCTGATCGATTTCGACGCGGACAAGCTCGAAGAGCGGATGCGCGTCTATTTCGACCGCGGACTCGATTGGGGCGATTACAAGGCCGCTGCGAAGGGCTTGGTCAACAAGCGAGCTTCGTTCGATCCGAAGCTGGCCCGCAAGCGCGCGTTGGCCCGGGAGCAGTTTCAATCCGCTCGGATCGTCAAGTACGCGGTTCGCCCGTTCGATACCCGGTGGTGCTACTACACGGACAGCCCATCGCTTTGGAACCGCCCGCGATCCTTCCTCTGGAATCAGTGCTGGCCCGGCAATTCCTTCCTGCTCTCCCGGCCCGCCGGCGTTGTTTCCGACGAGGGTGTGCCCGTCGGCTTCACGACGCTCCTCGGAGACAACGACTACCAGCGCGGTCACTCCTACTACTTTCCGATCCTCCTGAAGAACGGGGCGCGGCTCGACAAGAAGACCCACGCGAGCCTTTTCGATTCGCTCGACGAACTCCCCGGCCATGACCTCCCTTTCGCAAATCTTTCTTCGGGAGCCCGGGAGTACTTGCGCAGTTTGAAGATCGATGATCCGGATCGGGACTTGGACACAGCGAAACTCATCTGGTTGCACTCCCTCGCGATCGGCGGCACCCCGCGATACCTCGCCGAAAATGCTTCGGGATTGAAAGGCGGCTGGCCGCGCATCCCTCTGCCGAGCAGCGCGGCACAATTGCGGCTTTCCGCCGGACTCGGCAGCAAGATCGCCGCCCAGCTCGACACCGAGCCGCCGACCGTGGATGGCAGGAAGCGAACTCCGAATTCCGAACCGCAAGTGTTCGGGCTGCTCAGCAAGATCGGCGGGAGCCGATTCAAACCCGAAGCCGACTTCAAAGTCACCGCCCATTGGGGCATCGCCGGCAAAGGTGGCATCTGCATGCCGAGCTATGGCAAGGCCGTCGAGCGCGCCTACACCCCGGAGGAACTCGCCGCCCTCGGCGACGGCGTCGCCCAACTCGGTGCCACCACCTTCGACATCCACCTCAACGATGCGGCCTACTGGAAGAACGTGCCGAAGGCCGTGTGGGAGTACACCCTCGGCGGCTACCAGGTGTTGAAGAAGTGGCTCAGCTACCGGGAGTTCGCCCTGCTCGGCCGGGCACTTCGGCTCGACGAAGTGGAGTATTTCCAGCAGGTCGTCCGGCGGATTGCCGCGCTGCGATTACTCGGGCCGGCGCTCGATGCCAACTACGAAGCGGTGAAGGCCGACCTCTTCCCGTGGACGAAGTGAGCCGCGCTCAGACCATGCCGGCGGGGGTCTGGCAAATTTTTCTGGCGGCCTTTGTCGGCAGTTTTCCGGCCTGAAAGGTCGGTTCTGTCAGCCCAGGTCGGAGACGGCAAAGCCGTCGGAGGCCTGGGAACAACGATTGCCCTCGGGATTACGGCCTGCAAGGCCGGTTCATCGGCTTTGAACCGCCCCTGACAGGGCGGGATTCTCGCTCGCCGCTTCACCCAGGCC
>JAYVTJ010000451.1:0-1747 GCA_043774415.1 Fimbriiglobus sp.
GGCAGCTTGCTCGCGAACTCGGCGTGCCGCTTCTCAAACAGCGATTCCAGATCGGAGAGGCGATCCTTCAGCCGGCGCACTTCGACGGGGTCGGTCTCCGTCTCCAGCTCCTGCATCACGAGGTACGCCTGCCCCGCCGAGAGCGTCGGGGGCGAAATCTCCAGGCCGAAGTTGTTGTAGAGTTCGATCTTCTGATACACCGGCCCGCTGACGCGGTACTGCTGCATCTCGAAGATGGCGAGCGCGAGCACGGCGCCCAGGCCGACGCAACTGAAGAGGATCAGCGCATAGAGCCGGGTTTGGATGCGGTAGTCGGAGAGCCGGAACATCGTCGCCTCGCGGATCGTTCTCCCCTCTCCGCTTCGGAGAGGGGCCGGGGGTGAGGTCTCTTCAGAGTCGGATGTCCAAAATCGAGAGGTCGTCCGTTAGGAGATCGGTGCCGCGCAGCCGCTTGAGGTGGACGTAGAGGTCGTCCATCAGATTGGGATTCGCGGCCTGCGGGGTCAGGTAGTCGAGGAACTCTTCCCAGGTCCACATGGTATCGTCGGCCTTCTCGATCTCGAAGGCGCCATCGCTGAAGACGAGCAGCCGGGCGTCCGAGGCGAGGATCGCTTTGCCCCCCTCGAACGCATAGCCCGGCGGCATCATGCCGACCCACGGGTTCATCGATTCGTACTGCACGAGGCCCGCGTCCGTATACAGCAGCGCGGCCGGGTGCGCCGCGTTGCAGAACTTCAGCCGCCGTGTCGATTTCTCGAACGCCGCGTAGAAGATCGTGAAGTACTTGCCGTCCTGGCGGTCCATCTGGAACACGTCGTTGAGCCGGCTCATCACCTGCGCCGGATCGAGGTAGTCGGTGTCCGAGAGCGAGCGAGTCGCGAGGACGTTGGCCGCCGAGACGGCGAGCAGCGCCGAGCCGACGCCGTGCCCGCTGACATCGAGCAGGAAGAAGACCAGGTGGTCGGGGTCGTGCCAGTGGAAACCGAACATGTCGCCGCCCAGCGAGGCGTTCGGCACGAAGCGCCAGCCGATGGTCGCGGCCCCCGTCAGCGGCGGCGGCAGTTGCGACTCGACGTACTTCGCCGCGCGGCCGAGTTCCCCCGCGAGCTGGCGCTGACTCTCGGCGAGCCGGGCGTACGCCTCGTTGCGCTCGATCAGATTGGAGTAGGCCTGCGAGTGGTACTTGATGCGGGCGATCAGCTCGACGCGGTCGGGCAGCTTCACAAGGTAGTCATTGGCCCCGAGGGCGAAAGCGCGGGCCTTGACGACCGCCTCCTCCTTGCTGGAGAGCACGACCATCGGCGTGTCGCGGGTGCCGGGGTTGACGCGGTAGAACTTCACGAGGAGCAGCCCATCGACTTCGGGCATCACAAGGTCTTGCAGGATGACGGTCGGCCGGATGCGGTTCGCGGCGGGGATGGCCTGCGCGGGATCCGTGCAGAAGTGGAATTCGATCTCGGGATCGTCCGCGAGCATACGGCGCACGGACTCGCCGACGATGGCCTGGTCGTCCACGAGCAGCACGCGGATCGCGCGATCCGAATCGGTGGGAGAGGGCCGGATGGCAGTCATGGTGGGCGGAGGGGGTGCGGGGGAGTCGGTTGATCCTAACCCACCGGAGGACGGGAGACTATCGGCGAACGGGGAAGCCGGGGGAATTCCGGGCGGGTGGGCCGACCGAATCGGATTGTCGCAGTTGTAGGGTTCTTGCGTAGGGCGGGTGGAGTCTCCGGAACCCGCCGCCGGG
>JAYVTJ010000452.1:0-2233 GCA_043774415.1 Fimbriiglobus sp.
GGTGATCGCGGCGCTCTGCGAACGGCGCGGGTCGATCGAACTCTTCTTCCGCTTCCTCAAGCAGGTGCCGGGGCTGAAGCGGCTCTTCTCGGACAAGCCCGAAGCCGTGGCGATCCAGGTGTACTGCGCGGTGATCGCGAGCCTTCTGCTGGCCCAAGCCGTCGGCGGCCGGGTGACGATGGATGCGTTCCGGATGCTGAGTTTCTACCTCCGGTGTTGGGCCGACGAGAAGGAACTGCTGGACTTCCTGAGCAAGCTCCGCGAGCGCGAAGCCTGACCGCAGGCAACTCCCGGGCCGAACGCGATTGGGCGGGAGCCCTGGGCTATGGAAGTCGGCCCCTTCGGGGCGAAGACCGGATCGCTGGCATCTGCAAACTGACTGTCAGTAGCCCGACGCGCAAGCGAGGGAGAAAAATCCATCGCTTGCGCGTCGGGCAACTGACGGTCACAAATCGAATGCCGGCATGCAATTCTTCGCCCCCGAAAGGGCCGACTTTCACTTCCCGCCGCCGGGCGTCGGCACCACCGGATCCGTCGCCGCCGCACCCCGGATGACATCCGGGACGCTGTCCAGGAAGTTCGCGGTGTTCTTCCACTCGCCCGGCCCGCTGTACAGGAACTTCGGGTCGGCGGCCTTGCGCAGTTCGGCGAAGCACTTCGGGATCTCGGCTTCCAGGCGCGCTTCGAACGCCGCTTTCTCCAGCTGCGGCCGCTCCGTCTCGAACTTCGCCTTGTCGTTGGCCGGGATCACCTTCACGAGCTTCATCACGATGTAGCCCTGCGCCGTGTGGATGAGGTGGCTCACTTCCCCCTCCTTCAGTTTGAAGGCGACCTCTTCGACCTGCTTGTCGTCGGAGGCGAGGTGGCGCGCGATCGGCTTGATGTGGCCGCAGGCCGCGGCGAGGCCGGGGTTCGCCTGGCGCCGCGCCTCGCTGTCGAACTCGTTGGCGCTGTCCCGGATGCGCTCCCAGAGCTTCAGGATCGCTTTTTCGTCGTCGCCCTTCGGCCACATGATCATCTGCACCTGGCGCATCTCGCCGTAGCGGCGGTCGAACTGGATCTTCAGGTCGGCGTCCGTGATCGCGATCCGGCTCCGGCACATCTTCGTCAGCAGCAGCCGCGGCCGCTCGATGTCCTCCATCCACTCGTAGAGGTTCTTGCCGAACTTCGGCAGCACCACGCGGATGAAGTCCTTCTCCGTGATCACGACGCCGTCGCCGCCCGCGCTCGAGGTCGCCACGCTCTGCTTGAAAGCGGCCTTCAACTCGGTGTCCGTGACGGTCAGGCCGAGGCGCTTCGCTTCGAGTTCGATGATCTTCTTGTTCACGAAGATTTCGAGCTTCTCGGCGCCGCCGCGGTCCATGAGGAATTTGCCGAACTCCTCGTGGGAGATCTCGATGTTGCCGTGCACCTTGGCGACCGGATGCGTCGGCAGAGCCGGCGCGGGCACCGGTTGAAGTTTCGGGGCCGGCTGCTGCGACACGGCATCGCCGGTCATGGCGGCGACGGCGGTGCCGACGAAGGCGAGGGCCAAGCCGCGCCGGGTCCAACGCGAGCGAGTCTGCGGCACGAGCATGATTGCATCCCTGCGGTTCGGATTTGGATTCAAGTCGAGCCGCGGGAATACCGGATACAGCCGGAGAGAGCAAGCGCGAACTGCGGAGTTTCCGGCGCCGCAGCCGTCGGGCTTGGCTCGAACCCTTTCGGACTCTCGCCATAAGTCCTTGTGTCGCAACATCTGTCCGGCGACTTGCATCTCTGTCCGGCGATTTGCATCTCTGTCCGGCGCTGGGTGGGGGAATGGGGCTGGACAGATCGAGCCGGGACGATCGCACGGCCGGCTTGGCACTTTCCCTATCGCGTTCGAAGCAGTTCCCGGAATCCGCGATGCATTCGGGGGGCGGTGCGCCAATAGCATGGTGTGGGCCTCTCCCCGTGCGGTGATGCGACCGCACTGCATCGGATGCCTCCGCTATGGATGACGACTTGGCCCGCCGCACGGCGGGTGGATTGCGCACGGGCGACCCGGACGCCTGGCAGACGCTCTACGACGCGTATGCCGAGCGCGTCTGGCGCGGGGTCGCGCGCCTCGTCGGCCCCCATCCGGCCGATGTCGCCGACATCGTCCAGGAGACGATGCTCGCCGCGGCGCGGTCGGCCCGCACGTTCGACGAAGCGAAGGGTTCCCTCTGGCAGTGGCTCTGGGGGATCGCCCGCACGCAGGTGTCCTTGC
>JAYVTJ010000453.1:0-3236 GCA_043774415.1 Fimbriiglobus sp.
TCGGAGTATCCGATCGTCCTATGGGGTCAGACCATCTCCTATCGGATCATTTCAATGATCGTCACTTGCCCGCAATGCCAGATGGCGCTCGATGCTTCCGGCGTGGAACCTGGCCGATTGGCCATCTGCCAGCGCTGCCAGAATCACTTCCAAGTTCCGGGCCGCCTCGTGGCGAGTCCGGCGCCCCCGCAGTATATTCCCGTGCCCTTCCCGGTGTCGCAGAACCCGCTCGATTTTTCGGCCACCGAAGAGGACGTCGAAGACGAACGCAAGGATCGCCGCGAAGTTTTGGTCGAGCGCCGCGAAGTCCGGAGCGAGCGCCGCGAGGATCGCAAAATCCGAGGGCGGGAGCGGGATGGCAACATGCTCGGGATCATATCCTCGCGCTCGCCGGGACGACATTTCTGCTCGTGCTCTCCGGATTGCTCTTCGCGAAATCGCTTCCCGTGTACGGCGGCATCGGAGGAACCCTCGGCGTCCCCGGCGCCATTGCCAGCCTCATCGCGGGGATCATCGGCGTGCTGAGGCCCGGACGCACTCGCCTGTTCTCGGGCATCGCCTGCGGCATCGGTGCGATTCTCATCCTTTTCATGATCCCGCTGCTGTGGATGCTGCTCACGCAGAAGAACCCGTAGATTGACGGGAGGGAACTCGGCTCCGGAAATCCGCGATCATGGCCGCACTGCAATTGTCTCTGCCCAAAGTGCAAATCAAGATCGAGCGGAAGACCCAGCACCCTTGGATCTTCCAGAAGATGGTCGAATGGCCCACCCAGAAGGTGCAGAACGGCGCCATCGTCGATGTGCTCGACAAGGCCGGTCAGTGGTGCGGCCGCGGGATCTACAACGGCCATTCGCGGATCGCCCTGCGCATCCTCACGGCCGACGAGAACGAACCGATCGACGCCGCGTTCTTCCGCGACCGCATCCGCAAGGCCCTCGAACTCCGCCGCGATCTGCTGAAGCTCGACGAAGTGACCGATGCCTACCGCGTGATCCACTCGGAAGCCGACGGCCTCAGCGGCCTCATCGTGGATCGCTTCGGTTCGCTCTTCGTGCTCGAGTTCTTCTCGGCGGGGATGTACCGGCTGCGCCAGGTCATCATGGACGTCCTCTCGGAATTCTTCCCCGGCGCGGGCTTCTACTTTTTCACCGAGGAGCACGTCGGCAAGCAGGAGTCGTTCGATTGCCGACCGCCCGATCTCCCCGAGCCGGGCATCATCACCGAGCACGGGTTGCGCTTCCGCGTCGCCCCCGGCAGCAAGCACAAGACCGGCTTCTTCGTCGATCAGCGCGAGAACCGCAAGACGCTCGCCGGGTATTGCGCGGGCAAGCGCGTCCTCGATCTCTGCTGCAACTCCGGCGGCTTCTCGGTCTACGCGAAAGCGATGGGCGGAGCCGCGGCGGTGACGGGCGTCGACCTCGACGAAGAAGTGCTCGAATTGGCGAAGGAAAACGCGAAGCTGAATCGCGCCCAGATTAAGTTCGTCCAGTCCGATCTCTTCCCCTGGCTGCGGGACATCATCCCCAACGGCGAGCGCTTCGACGTCGTGATTCTCGACCCCGCGAAGATGACCCGCGACCGCGACGATGTGCTGGGGGCCCTGAAAAAGTACCTCGACATGAACCGCCTCGCCATGATGGCCCTCGCCCCCGGCGGTGTCCTGCTCACCTGCTCGTGCACGGGCTTGGTCCCCGAGGCCGACTTCGTCGAGATGCTCCGCCGGGCCGCATGGCAGGTCGGCCGTACTGCGCAGATCTTCAAGATCACCGGCGCCGCGTCCGATCACCCGTTCTTCGTCCATGTTCCCGAAGGTCGCTACCTCAAGGCCATCTTCGCCCGCGTCTTTTGACGCGGAAATGATTCCAGCGCCAACCCCCCCACCCCCGCGTGGAACCATTTCGGATCGTTGGTAGAACCGATGCGCGCCAACGGTTTACGTCCGAAATCGCAGGTGGACGACTGCGAAAAAGCATCCACCGAATTCTCCGTCCGTTGCCTTCACCCAACCGCTCCGTTCGAGTATGATAGCTGTGGTATAACTTCGTAATCCCACTCCGGTGCACCATGCTCCGTCCCATCCTCCGCCATGCGTGCTGGCTGGTTCCGCTCGCACTCGTCATCGGCTTGGCCTTCGCCGGCTGCAAGCGCACATCCTCCGGCCAGTGGCCTGCGAAGGACGGTCCGAAGGTCGCCGTGTCGTTCGCGCCGCTCTACTGCTTCACCGCGAACATCACGGGCGAGCGCGGCACCGTGAAATCGGTGCTGAGCACGCAGGGTCCGCACCACGCCGACACGTCGATCCAAGAGCGCGTTCTGCTCGAAGAGGCCGACCTGTTCGTCTTCAACGGACTCGGGCTCGATGACGCCTTCGCGCAGAAGTTGAAATCGAGCACGTCGAACGGCAAACTCAAGATGCTCGACCTCGGCAAGAATCTCGAAGCGGACAAGGAGACCCACGGCCTGCTCCTCGGCCCCGACGGCATCGCCTGCTTCCACGAGGGGGTCGAACACCACCACGACCACGACCCGCACATGTGGCTCAGCCCGGTGATCGCGGGGAAGATGGTCGATGAAATCCGCTACTCGCTGCGGGGCTTGGAACCGGAGCAGAAAGAGACCTACGACCGCAACGCGGCCGCCTACCAGGTGAAGCTCAAAGCGATCCTCGACGACGGCAAAGCGATGCTGAAGGGGAAGACGCAGCGCTCGTTCGTGACGGCGCACGGTTCGATGCAGTACTTCGCCAAAGACTTCGACCTGACCATCGCCGGCAGTTTGCAAGCGCGACCGGGCGAGGAGCCGAGCCCCACCGAACTGAAGAAGCTCATCGAGAAGTGCCTGACGGAGAAGGTGACGGTGATCGCCGTGGAGCCGCAGTACGCCACGCATTCATCGCCCAAGCTCTTGAAGGAAGCCCTCGAAGCGGGCGGGTTGAAAGATGTCGCCATCATCGAAGTCGATCCGCTCGAAACGGCGACGACGACCGAGCTGACGCCGGACTGGTACGAGCGCCGGATGCGGATGAACCTCGAGAACTTGGCGAAGGTGCTGAAGTGAAGCCGCTGCCCGTCGTCATCCCGCCGCTGCTGAGCTTCGACAATCTGCGCGTGGCCCGCGGCGGCCGGGCCGTGCTCGACGGCATCACGGCCGACATCCCGCGCGGCGCCCTCACCGCCATCGTCGGTCTCAACGGCTCCGGCAAATCGACGCTGCTCCGGACGCTCCTCGGCGAG
>JAYVTJ010000454.1:0-2185 GCA_043774415.1 Fimbriiglobus sp.
CTCGCAGACTCGACCACACCCTACGGCTCCACCAAATTCCAGAGGCACACCCTGCCGATTACCGACGCACTCACCGGGCCGGTCGTAACAGTCGGATCAGCCCGAAAATGGCCACGGTCGGCAGGGCGAACGCGATGAGGCCGCAGATACCAACGCCCCAGTACGAATCTTTGACCGTGACGATTTCGTGCGGCGGACGCTCGACCGGATTCTGATTGTTCGCTTTCGGGAAGTAAACATCGTCCGACCCGTCGCGCGGGCTGGAGTGATCTTCAAACTCCGTGAGGTGCCAGTCGCGATTCAGCACCGGGAACTTTCCGGCATCGAGGGCCGGTGCGATCGCGCCCGCCGCGATCGGCTTCGACCAGACCGTTTCACCCGCGAAGCTCTTCCCGTCGCGGCCGAGTTTCCCATCGACGCGGGCATCCGAAAGCACGAAGAGCCGCAGCAAGCGCCGGCTCCATTTGTCCTTGGGGTTCTGATCGACCGGTTCGCGGTACGGGTAGACCGGAACATCGGTCTTGAAGCTGATCCGCACCGGCGTGTTCACCGAAGCGGTCGAAGCGCCGCCGGCGATCTTGAACGCCGTGATGTACCAGCCGAGCCGGATGTATTCGCCGAACCACGCTTCGAGCGCCGGTCGCGACGTGTACTCGTTCTCCTTCAGCCAGTCCTGCAAGGTCTTCGCACTCTCGGCCTTCAGTACCGCCGCATCGAACGCGCCAACACGCTTCCGCTCGACGACGCGGACCCCGGCCGGCATCGAATTCCCACTTGCGCTCATCGCGTCCGGACTTTTCGCCGCGAAACCGCACCCCGGACCGACCTCCTCGTACTTCGTCCGATAGACCGTGACCGGTTCCGTGAGCTTCGCGAGCATTGGAAAAATGTCGGCCGAGCCTTCCGCGAGTTCCGGCTGGCTCGGCGTCGGCACGAAGAATCCGAAGTCGGCGGACGCACCCTCGAACTTGGCCAAGCGCAGGAAGTGTTCCGTCTGTGTCGCAGAATCGTAGACGATCAGCGCCGTCTCGTCGGCGACATGGGCTTCGAAGCCTTGACCGTACGCCATGCCGCAGGCCTGCGCCGATTGCGGTCTCGGTGATAGGACCAACGCTCCGCAGAGCAGCAGGAAGATCGGCAAAGCGATGGACTTGGCAGACATGGAAACACCCCGGACGTTCTCGTTCCGGGGTACATCATAATCGAAACCGGCGGGTGCTACTTCGCCAATCGCGGGGCCGGGGCCACTTCGCTGGGCGGCACATCGTACTGCGCCGCGACGAGCGCCGGCTGACGCGGCTTCGCGTACGGCGGTTCGTCGAATGAGATGCCGTTCGGCTGCGGGCCGACGGGGTAGGCGGTGCTCAGATCGACGACATCGACGACGTTCGACTTGCATTTCGGGCAGCTCGGCTCTTCGGTCGGCACGGCGACTTCCGCGGGCGTCGGCTCGTCGTAGCAGACGTTGCTGGGCCGCGGGGTCGGGTTCACGATGACGTAGGCCACGGCGGTGGCGGAGGTGACGGCGAGCAGGCCGCCGAGGACGAGGTTGCGCATGACGACTCCTTCCATGGAGTACGAGGCGATCCGAAGAGTTGCGGGAGTATAACCGAGTGGATTCCCGAGTCTAGCCGAATTCCGGAGAAGCCCCCGTCCGCCACAATGCAAGCCGTTTCCGCAGTGCGGAGCGCGCTTCGGTGTACGCCGTTTCGGCTTCTGCGAAGTTCACTTCGACGAAGCTCACGCCGTCGCCCGGTCGCAGTTGGCCGAGCAGATCGAGGTCGGCGCGGATGACGTGGACGATCTTCGGATAGCCGCCGATGGTCTGCCCATCGACCCCGAGGATCACGGGGAGGCCGTCGTTGGTGATCTGCACGGCACCGGGCACCACCGGTTCGGACACGAGTTCGCGCGGCGGCCGCAGTAGGGGTGAGCCTTTCAAGCGGAGACCCATGCGATTGCTTGCTGCGGACACGATGTAGGTCTGCCGGAAGAAGGGAGCGGTGTCGAACCAACTGGATTGCAATCCGGGGAGGACGCGGAGCGCGGTTTCGTTGGCCCGACGCGCCAGCGAGGAAGGATCGACGTTCCGGATGCGCTCCCCCGTGGCGACGAGTTTCCAACTCGTCGTCGAAACCGTCGGAGGCGGATCGAATCGAGAATGGTCGCTCGCGGTTCCCGTGGC
>JAYVTJ010000455.1:0-3172 GCA_043774415.1 Fimbriiglobus sp.
CCAAGGAATTGTATCCTCGGTTTTCCAGAGCGCCACCGGTGTCTGCGTATTTACCCGGTAGACGGAAACCGTGTCGTCGGACGCGACCGCGAGGAGGGATCCGTCTGCCCCAAAGGCAACGGCGTGGCATCGCCCTTCGTGCGGGAATCGGACCTCCTTGAGGAATGGGTGTTCGTAGAAGGAAAGTCCTTGTCCCCCGAACGCCAGTGCGCAGCCCGTCGGAGAAACGCTCGGCTGGCCGGCGTCGAACACCATATCGCAGTGTCTGTACTCGCGCGACACGGCGTTCCAGAAGCCGAGGCGCGTATCATCTGCACCCGCGCGTCCGTCGCTCGACACGATCACGATCTCGGCCCAGCCCGGACCGAACGCGAGGTGGTCGACACTAAAGAGAGGTTTGCGCTCCTTCTCGACGCAGAGCTGATCACCAGTCGATGAATCCCAAAGGCGGATCGCAGCGTCTTTGCCGCCGGAGGCGAGCATGTTCCCACATGGGGAGAATGCTAAGGCGCGGACCGGTCCTTCGTGCTTTGACACACCTTTGACGCGAGTGGATTGGGAGGGATCCACGGGAGAGGTAGCTGCGGGGAGTTCGGGTTTCGATGCCATTGATGTCAACCGGGAGGAGGGGATGAGGGAGACTATAACCCCATCGACTGGGCAAATGCAAAAGCCGATTGTGGAATATCCGAGTGCCGGCCAATACGACACCCTGCGATTTCCGCCGACACGACATGGCGTGGAATTCCCGCGTGTACGCCGAGTGCCCTAACGAATCCTTTGCTGGCCCAGAGCGAGGGTGGTCGACCCCGAACTCGAAGTCTGCACAACGGGCTGGAGTGGCGAACCCAAAAAAATCATCTACAAGATCGGCCGTGGTTTTGCTCACGAACACGCGAAACGCAAGCGTTCCAGAAGTGGCTGGCGGCAATCAATCCGGTTTCCGCGCGTACGAGTCGCGTCCAATAGCCTGGTCCATGGCCTTGAACCGCGCAATCTATTGGGGCAGACTTGCCGACTCTTCCCTCGCAACTGGTTCGACGGATCCTTGGTACAAATTTGGTACAATTATTGGCAATACCACTTCAACTCGACGCCAACGCGGCCGAGTTTGCAGCACGAGCATCCTTGCCGATTTAGCTTGGGAAAAAGGGAGATCGTGCGTCAATGCAGTGCCAATCCAATGTCAGCGCGCGATGAGACGCGCCAGCTTGAGGTGCTGGTCCTCGCAAGGGGGTGCAGGTTCAAGTCCTGTCCTCGGCACTGGTGGAATTTAAGGACTCGGGGCGATTGCCCCGAGTCCTTTTTTTGTCACCGGTGTCGGAGTCGGGCCCTTTTCGGAGCTTGCCGATAGCGGCGTGTCCGAATATCCGAATTCGATCCGGGGGATTCCGGACGCTCATTCGACATCGCTCCACTCCGACCATCCGCCTTTCGCTTTGTCGTAGAAGATCTGCATCTGCTGCCCCTTCGAGCCGCGGGCGAAAACCGTGAGCTGTTCGCCCACGATGACCGCGGTGGGCGCGGACTTCAGTTCGCGATCCCCCAGCACGATCGCATCGCTCCACTCAGTTTCCTTGTCGCGGAAGATGTGGCAGAGCTTGCCGTCGGTGCCGCGGAAAAAGACCGCCAGGCGCGTCCCCCCCGTCGGTCATCAGTGCCGACGGCGAGGAACTGATCTCTTTGTCCCCGAGGGTGTCCCACTTGGTCCACTCTTTCTTGTCCGGGTCGTAGGTGCGGTGCCGGAGCTTGCCGCTATCGCCCCGCTCGTACATCTGCAGTTTGTCCCACGCCATCACCGAGGAATATTCCTGATCGCCCGCCGCGCCGCCGGCCGCGAACGCGACTGCGGCCACGAGGGCCCACGCCCAGCTTTTCGATCCGCCGCCAGTTTGAGAAGTCATGTCGAGCTCTCCGAGTGTGAAAAATCCGTCTCTTGTGTCGCCCCGCATCTCAATCGCCGAAAGCTCCGGGGAACCCATCACGGCGGGAGTTCCCGCTCCCATCGCGTCCGGATCATCGCCAGCTTCCGCTCCACGGTAGGAATCGAACGCCCCATTTTCACGGCGATTTCGGCGCTGGTGAACCCCTCCATCTTCCAGATGGCCAACCGGCTCAATGCCCCATCGCCCAATAGCTCCAAAAGCCTCCGGCACTCGTCGATCATCGCGGCCGCGTGCGCGGGCGTCGGTTCGCCACCGCCGAATTGCTCGAGCCCTGCGACCACTGAGTCGCGTGCTCCTCCGAGGGCAGAAGCTTGCACGACGTGCCCGCCGCCCCGCTTGTCCGCGGTTTCCCGACGGATCAGCCCCGTCGCCTTCCGGGTGGTGATGACGAAAAGCACCTGCCAGAGATCGCCCCGGTCGTCCAGTTTCGGAAAGGCCCCGGCGTCCACCCGTTCGCAGAAAGTCCTGAACGCGCTCAGCGCGACGTCCTCTTCATCCGCGGCCGCCCTCGGGAACGATTTCAGCCGGCCCCGCGCGACCGAGACGAGCTTGGCGAAGTACGCGTTCCAGATGGGTTCGACGGCGCCGGGTACGCCTTCCTTCAATTGATGGAGCCAAAGGGTGATGGAGCCACCGTCGGGATTGTCCATGGATCGATCCGGCAATAGGACGCGTTGAAAATCGCCCGATGATAGACCCGGATCGACTCCGCTCCGCGCGGATTGTGGACCGCCGGGCCGAGACTTTCGCGAACATCGTGTCCGATGGCGCGTCGTCAACTGTTGAATGGCAACGCGGTGATGCGGCCCATCACGCATTTGCGAAAACTCTCGAGCCCGACTCCACCCGGCGAAATCCGACATTTCGTGATGGGTGGGGCAGGGGAATCGCAAGTGAAAGGTGCGAGTGCCCGACACCGTGAGAGAGCACCATGAGAACTCAATACGCTTTCGCGGTCGTGGCGGCCGCACTCGGCCTGATCCCGGGCGATCTCCGCATCGCGGCCGCCGTCGATCCGAAAGACCAACCGACTGCGACGACGATCGTTTCGTCCGCTCCGAAAGCTGCCCGGACTTCGGAGCCGAACTACACCCGAGTCGAAAACGTCATCTACGGCCGCCGCGACGGCACCGCCCTCACGATGGATGTCTTCACACCGAAGAGGCAGAAGAATGGAGCCGGCATGATCGTCGTCGTCTCCGCGGAGTACCGCTCCGGTCGCGAAC
>JAYVTJ010000456.1:0-9188 GCA_043774415.1 Fimbriiglobus sp.
TTCCCCGGAATGGATCCATTCCTAGAAGCCCACTGGGGCGACGTGCATACTTCGCTGGCGGCGTCGATCCGTTCCAGCTTGCGCGGGCAACTGCCAGCGGGGCTTGTCGCGCGCATCGAAGAGCGGGTCGTGCTGGAGATCGCCTTCGAAGATGCAGACGAGGTCAAACGAGAGCGAATTCGTCCCGACGTCGGCGCTTACGACTCCCCGGGCGCGGCTGCCGGCGTTCGTCCATCCGACGCGGCGCTCGCCACAGCGACGCCCCTCCTGATGCGGAGCAAGTATGTCCGGAGGACGCAGAGAAGCGTGAATATTCACGAGATCAAGGGGATGCGGATCGTCACCGCGATTGAATTGATCAGCCCCGCGAACAAAATCGGCATCAAGAACCGAGCCGCGTACGCGGCGCGTCAAGAAAAGCTCTTGGATGCCGGGGTGAGCCTGGTCGAGATCGATCTCCTCCGTCGAGGGAAGCACGTCCTCTATTGCCCGCCCATCGGCGAGAGAGGCCATTACGCGATCGATGTGATTCGCGGTTGGAAACCGGATCAAATCGAAGTCTACCCGGCACGATTCGATGTCCCGCTACCGACGATCAAAGTCCCGCTCCGGAAACGGGATGCCGACGCTATCCTCGCCTTGCAGCCGCTGCTGAATGGCGCTTATGAAGACGGAGCTTACGAAGGCACTGACTACACCCAGCCGCTCAAGCCCCCGTTCACCGCCGCGGAGAATCGCTGGCTCAAAGCGCAGCTCAAGAAGCGGAAGTGATCACTTCTCCGAGAGCAGCTTTTTGAGGAAGCGGGTCATGTTCTCTTTGTCGGCCGGCTCGGGCGGTCGCACGAACTCGCCTCGGCGGTCGAAAGCCACGTACGACGGCGTGCGGGCACAGTCGTATTTCTCGATCCAGTCGTCGCTTTTATTCGCGTGGTCGCTGAGGATCAAATTGATCGTGTCGGCCCCCTTCTCCTTCAGGAAGTCGAGCACTTTGTCCTTCTTTTTCAGCTCTTCGCTGTAAGTGTCGAGGGTCATGCAGACGAGGCCCTCCACCTGCAACTCGCGGTGCAGTTCGACGAACTGCGGCATCTTCTTCACGCAGGGCGCACAGCCGAGGAACCAGACGTCGATGAGCACCACCTTGCCCCGGTGGCTGCGGATCTCGTCGTCGAGTTCCGCGATTGTCACCGCTCTCAGTTCGACCGGCTTCGGGGTATCGGGGCTGGGCGGCGGCGTACACCCCGCGAGGATGCCGAGGGCGAGCGCGGCCGCGAGAACTCCGAATCGGAGAATCGGACGGGAATTCATGGGGTTCGCTCCGCGGAAGTCGGCCGGCCGGGGTACCAAGCCCCATCGGATCGTCTATTATAGTTGTGCGTCCCCGACTTCTTACCCGCAGCCGCCGAGCGCCGACCCAATGCCGACGCCGACGTCGAATATCCGCAACTTCTGCATCATCGCCCACATCGACCACGGGAAGAGCACGCTCGCCGATCAGTTCCTCCTGAAAACGGGGACGATCAGCGAGCGCGACATGCGTGCGCAGACCCTCGACAGCATGGATCTCGAGCGCGAGCGCGGCATCACCATCCGCATGCACCCGGTCACCTGCTACTACCAGTACGGCGGCCAGAAGTACGAACTCAACCTCATCGACACGCCTGGCCACGTGGACTTCAACTACGAGGTCTCGCGGTCCCTCGCGGCCTGCGAAGGGGCCGTGCTGCTCGTCGATGCCTTCCAGGGCGTCCAAGCGCAGACTGTGGCGAATGCCTTCCTCGCGATGGACGCGAACCTCAAGCTCATCCCGACGCTGAACAAGATCGACCTGCCGCACGCCCGGCCCGACTTCGTCGTCGCCGAAATGGAAACGGTCGTGATGACCGTGCCCGAAGAGGTGATGCAGGTCAGCGCGAAGGCCGGACTCGGGATCGAAGAACTCCTCGGCGCGATCATCGATCGCGTGCCGCCGCCGGCCGGGGATCTCGCCGCGCCAGTGAAGGCCCTCGTTTACAACAGTCACTTCGACAGCTACAAGGGCGTAGTCGCGTACGTCCGCATCATGGACGGCGAGATCAAACCGGGCATGCGCATCCGGATGATGCGGGCGAACCGCGAGTACGTCGTCACCGAAGTCGGCCAGTTCCGCCCCGGCATGGAGAAGTGCGAGTCGCTCGGCGCCGGCCAAGCCGGGTACTTCATGGCCAACGTGAAGACCATCGGCGACGTGAACATCGGCGACACCGTCACCGACGCCTTCAACCCCACGGCCGAGCCGCTCGCGGGGTACAAGGAACCGAAGCCGATGGTCTATTCGGGGTTGTACCCCGTGAACAACAACGACTTCGAAGACCTCCGCGAAGCCCTCGGCAAACTCAAGCTCAACGACAGCTCGTTCACCTATGTGCCGGAAGTGTCGGACGGACTCGGCTTCGGCTTCCGCTGCGGTTTCTTGGGGATGCTCCACCGCGAGATCATCCAGCAGCGACTGGAGCGCGACAGCGAATTGAACCTGATCCAGACCGCGCCGAACGTGACGTTCGAAATCGAGAAGACCAACGGCGAGATCATCCAGGTTTACGGGCCGCAGGACGTGCCCGACGGCGGGGGCATCAAGGAGTTCCGCGAGCCGATCTGCCGGATCAGCTTCCTGATCCCCGCGACAAACATCGGCGACATTATGGGCATGTGCACCGAGCGCCGGGGTACCTATCTCCGCACCGATTACCTCAGCCAGCAGCGCGTCATCATCGTCTACGAAATGCCCCTCGGCGAAGTCATCTACGACCTCTACGACAAGCTGAAATCGGTGACCCACGGCTACGGCACCATGGACTACGAAGTGACCGGCTACCGCCAGGCCGACCTCATCCGGCTCGACATCCTGGTGCACGGGCAGAAGGTCGATGCCCTCAGCATCGTCGTCCACCGGAGCGTGGCCGATCGGCGCGGCCGCCAAGTGCTCACGAAACTGCGCAAGGAAATCTCCCGGCACATGTTCGAGGTCGCGCTGCAAGCGGCCATCGGGGGCAAGATCATCGCGCGCGAGACGATCGCCGCGATGCGGAAGAACGTCACGGCCAAGTGCTACGGCGGCGACATCAGCCGTAAGCGCAAGCTCTGGGACAAGCAGGCCGAAGGGAAGAAGCGGATGAAGGCCATCGGTCAGGTGGAGGTGCCTCAGGAGGCCTTCCTCGCGGTGCTGGAGGACGATTGAGTTGCGGTGCGGTTCAGTCCAGCCAATTTTCGAATCGGAGGCCGGGAATTTGGGCGAAATCACTCCGATTCGCCGTGAGCAGCAGCGCGTTCTGCGATATCGCAATCGATGCGATCTTCATATCTTTGGTCCCGATGTGCCCACGGCCGGGTCGCAATCCCGCATAGACCCCGGCGGCGGCATCATCGAAACTCGCGATGCGGAATCGCTTGAATCGATCGAACAACTCCTCGAACTCCCGATAACCCCGGACTTGCCTCTCGATCCGCTTCTCCTTGCCGATGACCGCGAGCCAACCCCTCATCTGCTCTTCGACATTGACAATTGTCGTGCCGAGCGGTTCCGAAGACTGCGCGAGCCGGACGATCAAGCGCGAATAGCGGTCGCCGCCTCGGACTTGAAGGATTGTGAGATGATCGGTGTCGAGGCAGATCACGATGGAACCCCATCGGGGTTCGAACGCGCTTCGGCCCGATCCGCCTCGCGGGACGCTTCCATCTCCGCGATCCAGCTCCGCGTCAAATCGTCATCGGGGAAGATGCCGACCATACTCCGCCAGTCGGACGGCGACTTCGCCTTTCCATCGGCGAGCTTCAACTCGAGCTCGGCGACCCGCGCCGCGAGCGATTCCAAGGTCACATCGGGCATGTCGTTCACTCCGCATTCACAACCATTATACGATAGCAGTACGACGGTCCGAACCGTCGGATTTCCTGTTTCGCCTTGAAGATTGCGGATGTCCGCCGCATGATTGCTGACAGCTTCGGCGATCTGAGACGGTGCCGCACACCACACGAGGTCACGGTTTGGAAAGCGACGCTCCGACCGAATCGAAGCGGATGGCGGATCCCACCGATGAACTCTCCGCGGGGCGGATGTTCCGCCGCTTCTTCCAGATTCTCACCCTGCTCTTCTGCCTGTTCCTCGTAGTGCGGACGACGTTTGTCGAACCCCACGGCGTGCCCACCGGGAGCATGGCCCCGACCATCTTCGGCAACCGCCGCGAATGCCCCTGCCCGCGCTGCGGATTCGCCCTCGTCGTCGGCGCCCCGGCCGAGGATGCACGGATCAATCCGCAGCTCACGGCCTACTGCCCGAACTGCGGCCTGTCGAAGCTGAACGTCGTCCCGCTGTCGGACGAGATCTCCGGCGACCGGCTCCTCGTCGATAAGCTCGTCTTCCGCATTCGCTCTCCGCGCCGGTGGGAAGTCGCCGTGTTCCACGCGCCGGACGAGTCCAAGATCCCCTTTGTGAAACGCGTCGTCGGTCTGCCAGGCGAAGCGATCCGCATCCACGACGGCGACGCGTACGCCGACGGCGAATTGATCCGCAAGCCGCTCGACGCCATCCGCGAAATGAAGGTGCCCTTCTTCGACATGGATCACCCGCCGGCGCCGATGGGGTGGTCTCAGCGCTGGGTGATCGAACCGCTCGCCGCGCAGAAGCTGCCGGGGGCGAATGCTCCAAATCCGACTGTGGGAATCGAATCGGTGGTGCGCGATACCGAACTCCATCTCGATGCCGGCGGGACTCCGCAGACCGTGCTCGGCCTCGGCTACCGCAATCGGAACCTCGATACGAAGCTCGACGAGCTGATCCGCGATGACCTCGGCTACAACGGATTGCGCGGAGTTCCGAAGCCGGTCCACGATTTCATCGCGGAGTGCGAAGTCGAAATCCTCTCGGGATCGGGCACCTTCACCATCCGCCTCGGCGACGCTTCCGATACCGTCCGGCTCGACATCCCCATCGGCCCGCTCGAACAGCAACTTCCGGCGGCGACACTCTCCCACGATGGCGGAACGGTCCCGATCAATTATCCCGGACTGCGAGTCGCTGCGGGGAAGAGCCATCGGGTGGAACTCGCCTTCGTGGATCGGCGGGCGTTCGTCCTCGTCGATGGGAAAGTCGTCGGTGCGCCGCTCGAAGTCTCGGTCCCGCAACTCGGTTCGACGAAAGCGCCCGACTCCGTGCCCCCGGAGCGCCGCGGCACGGATCGTCCGCTGCACCTCGAAGCGCGCGGCGTCTCGGTCGTCGTGCGCCATCTGAAACTGTCGCGGGATGTCCAGTACCGCAGCGAGGGGGAAAACGCGATCGCGCATGCCCATCGGCTCGGCGCCGACGAGTACTTTCTGATGGGCGACAACTCCCCCGCGTCCGAGGACAGCCGGGCCTGGAAAAAGCCGGGCGTGCCGGAAGGGGACTTTATCGGTAAACCATTTCTGATGCACCAGCCGCTCCGCATCGGCCGGCTCGTGATGAACGGGAACGAGCAGCGCTTTCAGACCATCGACTGGGACCGGTTCCGGTTGCTCCGCTGACGCCGCAGGAAGTCGAACGCATGATCGCCCCTCCGAAAAAGCCGCACCGCGACTCGCTGCGGGAACTCGTCGAGACGGTCGTCTTCGTCGTCGTGCTCGTGCTCGTGCTCAAACTCTTCGTCGTCGAGGCGTTCGTCATCCCCACGGGGTCGATGGCCGAGACGCTGCTCGGCTACCACAAGAACGTGCAGTGCGAGCAGTGCGGGTACGAGTTCCCGCTGAATTCGAGCGAGGAAGTCGAAGGCCGCAAGGGCGTGAAGGTGCCGATCGTCGGCTACCACTGTCCGAACTGCGCCTTCCCCGGCAAGCTGAAACTCGTCGATCGCAGAGCGGGCGGCGACACCTACTACACGACGGAACTCGGCTCCGACAGCGGCGACCGCGTGCTCGTCCACAAGGCGATGCTGATCGACCACCGCGGCTCGGTCGTCGTCTTCAAGTTCCCGTCCGATCCGCAGGTCGATCACGTCGCGCAGAACTACATCAAGCGGCTCGTCGGCTTCGGCGGCGAGACCATCGCCATCCACCGCGGCAAGCTCTTCGTCCACAAGTCGCTCGACTATCCGAAGGATCTCTATCCGCTGCCGGAGAACCCGAAGGATCACTGGGAGCGGCGCTACACCTATCAGTCGGCCCCGAACGCCGTCGCGGCCTTCGAAGATGCTAAGAAGCTCGGCTTCCCCGAAGGCGCCGGCGGCTTCGAGCTGATCCGCAAGCCGGACGACCAAGTTCTGGCGATGCGGCGGCTCGTCTACCACAACGACTTTCAGGCGAGGGATCTCCTCGCCTACGGTGTCGCCCCGCGCTGGAAGGCGAGCGGCGAAGGCTGGGGCCCAGCGGAACCCGGGCAGAAGAGCTTCGCGCACACCGGTGCGGGCCGGGGGTATTTGAAGTACGAGCACCTCATCGTGAAAACGAAATCCTTCCGCGACGAGTTCACCGGCAAGAGCACCCGGATTCGCGATCTGCCCAAAGAGGCCCGCGACTACAAGCCGAACGAGCACGCCCCGGCACCCAGCCCGATCACGAACTTCATGGGGTACAACTCGGGCGTCCGCGGCGCGTTCACGAGCGACGGCGAAGGCCCGGAGAACGCCGACGACAACGACCACTGGGTCGGCGACCTGATGGTCGAGTGCGCCGCGACCATCGCCGATCCCTCGGCCACCGTGATCCTCGACCTCGCGAAAGGCGCGAGCCGTTTTCAGGCCCACTTCGCGAACGGCACCGTGAAGCTGATTCGCACAGGCCCCGGCGGCAAGGAACTCGCCTCGCGTCCGGCCCCACTGAAAACCGGAAAGGCGAACGATCTCCGCTTCGCCAACATCGATTGCCGACTCCGCGTCTGGGTCAACGGTACCGCCATCGACTTCGGCACCGAGGTCGATTACGCCTTCGAGTCGCCGACGACGTTCGAGACGAACGACTCCAAGCGCGAAGGGTGGACGACCGCGAACGACATCAAAGAACCCGCCGCGATCGAGGTGCAGGGCGACGCGACCATCGCGAGCATCGTCCTCTGGCGCGATACCCACTACACGCACTCGGACAACCACAACGCGGAGCTGGACACCTTCTACGTTCAACCGGGGCACTTCCTCTGCTTCGGCGACAACAGCGCCCAGAGCCACGACGGCCGGGGCTGGGGCCAGGTGCCCGAGAGGCTGATGCTCGGCCGGGCCGTGTTCACCTTCTTCCCCGTCTGGCCGGTCTTCCGGCTCGGCTTCATCCGCTGAGGATCGGCGATGCTGAGCGGGGAGACGCAGATCCGGGTGCGCTACGCGGAGACCGACCGCATGGGACTGCTCCACCACGCGAACTATCTCGTCTTCTTCGAACAGGCCCGCACCGATCTCCTGCGCGGACTCGGGACGAATTACCGCGACCTCGAAGATCAGGGGTACTACCTCGTCATCACGAAGGTCGAAGTGAAATACCGCCGGCCGGCGCACTACGACGACCTGCTGACGATCCGCACGACCGTGACTAAGACCTCCCCCGTGCGGCTCGAACACGAGTACGAAGTCTTCGGCCCCGCCGGCGACCTCTGCTGCACCGGGGCCACGACTCTGGCCTGCGTGAACGGCGACGGGAAAATCCAGCCGATGCCCGAGTGGCTCTCGAAGGCCAAGTGACGACCGACCCTCGGAGGAGCCTTGCGTGCGCCGTCTCTGGATCCATCACTTGCTCCCCCTGCTCTTCTGCGCCCTCCCCCCCACGGCGGCGGTGCTGATCTTCTTCGCCATCCCCCCCGCCGCGCGGGCCGAGTACCTCAATCGCCTCCGCGACTCCGCCATCGACTGGATCATCCTCGGCCTCGGCGGCGTCCTGTTCCTGTCGCAGACGATCCTCGCCTGGCGGGCGATGCGCTGGAAGGAGACCGATTTCGACGAGAGCGGCGACGACTGGCTCAGCCACCTCGCGAAGGCGGCCGAGTGGTTCCCGCTCCTCGGACTCATCGGCACGGTCGCCGCGATCCTGCAAACGTTCGGCTCGTTCGGCGTCGGCACACGCCCCACGGCCGAGGAGGTCATCCAGAAGTACGGCCCGGCCATCACCGCGACGGGGAGCGGGCTGTTCATGGCGCTGTTGAACATCCTCCCGACGTGGCTCGTGAAGACGGGTCGGATGCTCATCGGCAAACTCTCGGGGCCGCCGGTCGTGGCACTGTTCCGGCCGGCGGGTCAGCCGGGGGAGCGGGCATGATCGAACTCCCCGAGCGCTCGGTGACGCGATTCTTCGTGCCGCTGATCGACGTGCTGATTCTGCTCTTCTGCATGTTCCTGCTGCTGCCGTTCGTCAGTCGCACGGAGGACAGCTCCGGCGATCCGGTGAAGTCGGAGGATGCCGCGAGTTTGAAAAAGCAGCTCGACGACGCCGCGGGGAAACTGAAGCTGCGCGACGAGGAGATCCGCCAGTTGATGGACGAGCGCTCGCGGATCGCCGACCGCGCGAGTGTGTGGGTGCTCGAGATCGACGGCAGCGAAACCGAAGGCGGTCGGGGCAAGCTCTACTTCATCAGTCAAGAGGGGCCGAAGCCGGAACGGCGCGAGATCCGCAATCAGGCCGACGCGAACCAATTGATCGCGCGGGCCAAGCAGAAAGCCGGGTCGAAGCGGCCGTTCTTTTTGATCCTCCATCCGCGGGTGAAATCGCGCTTCCCGGATGAGCCGCAATTGAAAGCTTACAGCACTTGGTTCCTCGGCGAAGAGCACACGTTCGACAACCCCTGGGCCGCGAAAGCGGAGTAGCCGATGTTCGACAACTTCTCGAAAGAGAACATCACGCACCTCCTGATCGGCGGGCTGTGGATTGTCGGCGGCTTCATCGCCGGCTACATCCTCGGCGGGCTGGCCGCGTACGGGTTCGACCGCCTCATCGTGAAGAAAGATTCGCCGCACGCGCTTCACAAGATCGTGCGGTACACCTGCGCGCTGATCGTCGCCATCGCAGTGGCGCTGTTCTACTTCCACAGCGGCAATGGCGACGGTCCGGGTGGCGGAGGCGGCGACGGCAACAATCCCGCCGCGACGCAGGGCACCGGCGGCACACTGCCGACGACCGCGACGACTTCCCCCGCGACGAAGCCGGAACCGCTGCCGGTGAAGTTCCAGATCGCAGAGGCGGTGAAGGTGCGCATCGCTTTCGGCAAC
>JAYVTJ010000457.1:0-2839 GCA_043774415.1 Fimbriiglobus sp.
AGACCAACTTCTTCAAGCGACGGCCGAAGTCCACGGCATGCGCGTCGCCAACCTCGACGAGGCCAAGCCGACCCCTGAAGCGGTCAAGGTCGTCCCGCAAAATATGGCCGAGCTTTACAAACTCGTCCCCCTCTCCTTCGACGCCGACACCTTGACCGTCGCTCTGTCCGACCCGAACAACCTGCAAGCCCTCGACGACATCCGCAACTTTCTCGGCATCCGCCAAGTCAACGCGGTGCTCGCCCCGGCCGCGGCCGTCGAAGCCCTCATGAAGAAGGCCTACGGTGGCCCCGGGCACGAGGAATCGATCAACACGATCATCCAAGCGCTGGAAGCCGACAAGGACCTCCACAACAAGTCGACGAAGCGCGAGACCAGCATCGACTTGGACGACCTCACGGAAATGGCCAACTCCGCCCCGGTGCGGAAGCTCATCAACATGGTGTTGCTGATGGCCATCCGCGACCACGCCTCCGACGTCCACTTCGAGCCGTTCGAAGACGAATACAAGATGCGCTACCGCTGCGACGGCGTGCTCTACGAGATGGTGCCCCCGCCGCGCCACTTGGCCTCGGCCATCAGCAGCCGGATCAAGGTCATGTCGAACCTCGACATCGCCGAGCGCCGCCTGCCGCAGGACGGCCGCATCGAACTCAACGTCGGCGGCAACGCCGTCGATATGCGCGTGAGCGTGCTGCCGACGATGTTCGGCGAGAGCGTCGTCATCCGGGTGCTCGACCGCTCGAACGTCGGCCTCGACCTCGAGCGCATCGGCATGCCCGCCGACATGCTCGTCGATTTCCGCCAGTGCATCCACAAGCCCAACGGCATCGTCCTCGTGACCGGGCCGACCGGCGCCGGCAAAACGACGACGCTCTACTCGGCCCTCTCGGAACTCAACGACCTCGAAACGAAGATCATCACCACCGAAGACCCGGTGGAATACGAAATCGACGGCATCATCCAGTGCCCGATCAACGCCGAGATCGACCTGACCTTCGCCGTGGCGCTGCGGGCCATCCTCCGGCAGGATCCGGACGTCATCCTCGTCGGCGAAATCCGCGACTTGGAAACGGCGTCGATCGCGATCCAAGCGTCGCTGACGGGGCACTTGGTCTTCAGTACGCTCCACACGAACGACGCCCCGAGTTCCATCACCCGCCTGCGCGATATGGGCGTCGAGCCGTTCATGATCACGGCGACCGTGGAAGCCATCGAGGCCCAGCGGCTCGTGCGCCGCAACTGCGTCCACTGCCGCGTGAGCTACGAGCCGACGCGCGATCAGCTCATGGAATTGAACATGAAGCCGGAGGATCTGAAGGGGCGGAAGTTCTCGTACGGCGAAGGCTGCGACAAGTGCAACAACCTCGGCTTCAAAGGCCGCACGGGCCTGTACGAACTGCTCGTGCTCGACGACGACATCCGCGACATGATCAGCCGCGGGGCGAGCACGGATCAGGTGCGGAGCTACACGCGCAAGAAGGGCGTCCCGAGCCTCCGCGACGCCGGCATCCGGGCGCTGTACGAGGGTCACACGAACCTGGAAGAAGTGGTCCGGGAAACGGTGCTGGACGACGAAGGCTAGCGCTGAAATGCGGAGTGCGGAATTCGGAGTGCGGAATGGAAGAGGAAGACCGAATTCTGGCACGGAGTGAAGCCGAGCCGAAGCGGGATTTGAGACATCGGACGAAGGCGTTCGCGGTGCGGGTGGTGAAGTTGGTCGACGCGTTGCCGGCGACGAGGGCAGCCGGAGTGATCGGTCAGCAGTTGATGCGGTCGGCGACATCGGTCGGGGCGAATTACCGATCCGCTTGCCGCGGCCGGTCGCAAGCCGAGTTCATCGCGAAACTCGGCATCGTCGAAGAGGAAGCCGACGAAACGATCTACTGGTTTGAACTGCTGATCGAAACGGGATTGGTACCCGAAGCGATGCTGAAGGATCTGATCCGGGAAGCGAATGAGATCACGGCGATGGTCGTGGCCTCGATCCGGACGAGTCGGTCGAATCGAAATTCTTGATACCGAAGTCAATCGAGGGCCAGATCTGCGAGCTACCGCGTGTGGGGATCGCCGATGTGATCGAATTCCGAATTCTTCCACTCCGCACTCCGCACTCCGCACTCCGCACTGGTTTCAACAATGCCGATGTACAAATTCGAAGCCATGGACACCACCGGCACCGAAGTCAAAGACTCGGTCGAGGCCGGCAACGAGGAAGAAGCGTCCCAGAAGATCAAAGCGATGGGCTACTTCGTCACGAAGCTCACCGCCGTCGCCGGCAAAGGCTCCAAGGGCAAGAAGAAAAAGGCCGGCAAGTCGCGGAAGACCTTCGTGATGGGCGGCGTATCTCAGAAGATGCTCACGATCTTCACGCGGCAGCTCTCCACGCTGCAGGACGCCGGCCTGCCGGTGTTGCGGAGCTTGCGCATCCTCGAAAAGCAGATGAAGCCGAGCGCCCTCAAGAACTCCCTCATCGATGTGGTCGAAGACGTCGAATCGGGCATGACCCTCTCGGAATCGATGGCCAAGCACCCCAAGTGCTTCGACCGCCTCTACGTGAACATGGTCCGCGCCGGCGAGGCCGGCGGTGCCCTCGAAGTCATCCTCCAGCGCCTCGCCGAGTTCAAGGAGAAATCGCAGAGCCTCAAGAAGAAGATCATCGGGGCCATGATCTACCCGTCGGTGGTCATCGCCGTCGCCGTGCTCATCCTGATCTTCATCATGGTCATGATCATCCCGAAGTTCAAAAAGATCTTCGAGGAGTTCGGCCTCCAACTGCCCTGGGCCACCAAGACGCTCATCGGCATCTCGAACTGGATGGCCAGCTACTGGTACTGGG
>JAYVTJ010000458.1:0-1943 GCA_043774415.1 Fimbriiglobus sp.
GGAGGCGAGCGCGAGTTTGATGGCGGCGCCGATGTCGGTGTAGTTGCCGTCGATGAATCCGGCGGCGTGCTCGTCGATGGGCAGGCGATCCACGGCGGCCGGCGGGTAGGCGAGCTTCGGTCGCTTGCCGAAGAAGATCACGCCGGTCTGGTCGGCGCGGTGATCGGTGCCGCGCTTCGCAATCGACGTTTCGATGAGCGTGCGGATGCGCTCCCAGCGCTGGTCGATCGGCTCGGAGCCGTCCTTGCCCGCGCGCAGATCCTGCGGCACACTGAACGAGCGATCGACGACGAAGATGACGGTGACGTTCTCGGACGGCCGGCGGACGCGCGGCTCGGCGAGGGCCATGACGAGGCAGGCCACCACGAGCGCCCGCGCCGAGATCGCCAGCCACTTCCGCGTGCTGCCCAAGCCGGAGAGGCTCTTCCGACTGATGAGGAAGACCACCGGCACGAACGCGAGCAGCACGAGCCACCAGGGCCGGGTGAACTCCGTCCAGCGGATCGCCTTTGCCACTTCTGCAAGTCCGGCCGTGAGATCCCGCCCGATGAGGCCGCCCAAGCCGAGAACGTGCACCGCCGCGAGTGTCAGCGCTAGCCGGCTCGACCAGACCCGCCCGAAGGCGAGAACGAGTGCCGCCAGCGCGAAGCCGACGGCCGGGACGAGCAGCACCGCTTCGGATACGAGCGTGGTGTTCCCCTCTTCGCTCAGCTTGAACTTCCAATTCGCGAGGAAGATGGAACCGAGCGCGAAGGCGAGCAGCGCGCCGGCCCAGACCGCCGGCGTGCGCGCACCGCGTCGCCGGACGGCGAGCGTGCCGAGCACCGCCGCCGCGAGCAGCAGGGCGAGGGCGAACCAGTGGGTATTGAGGAGGTCGAGGAAGCGGGCCATGCGCGGAGAACCCCAGGGACGCGGCGCCCATCAATTTACGCGGAAGCGTGGGGCGTTGCCATGCGAATGGGCCAACCGGGTGCGTCAACGGATTCCGGCGGCCATGCGGCGAGTCCGTATTCGGTCGATCGGTCGTAGCCCGTGAGGCAGCAAAGCTGGGTCACGGGCTCAATGCCAAAATCCGCGGCGCACCCGGCTGTGCGGAGTCGGCGCATTCCGTTGATTGAACCGTGTGGAACCCATCACATTCCCCTGGCACGGCCGCCGCCGCCGCTACTGGCTCCATCGCGCCCGGAACGCTCCGGAGCGGGGTCCCCTCCTGCTGATGCTGCATGGCACTGGGGGCACGGCGCTGCTTGCGGTCGAGGAAACGCGCCTCGCCGAATTCGCCGACCGCGCCGGCTTCGCCGTGGCCTTCCCCGAGGGACTGGCGGTGACGCCCGACCGGCCGGCGAAGTTCCTCAGCAACCCGCAGCGCTGGAACGACGGCAGCACCCGGCCGGGCCATCCGCTGCACACCGACAACGACGACGTCGGCTTCCTCGCGGCCGTCCTCGACGATGCGACCGCGCGGGCGAACGCCGATCCGGAGCGCGTGTTCCTCACGGGCTTCTCGAACGGCGCCAGCATGGCCTTCCGGTTCGCGGCCGAACGAGCCGACCTGATCCGCGTCGTAGCGCCGATCGCCGGGTACAACTGGATCGAAGATCCGCGACCGTCCCGGCCGGTGCCGACGCTCTTCCTCATCGGCGACGCCGATCCGCTCATCCCGCTGCAGGGCGGCGAGGTGCAGTTGCCCTGGTTCCCCCAGCCGGTGGTGCGACCGGGGATCGAGCCGGGATTGCTCGCGTGGAAGCGAGGATTGGGCGGCGCCGCCGCGACGCATTTCGAAATGGAAGTGATCCCTGGCTTGGGTCACCACTGGCCCGGCGGCAAGGGGTTGCTGAACCCCCGCATCGGAGGGATGCCGTCGGATGCTCTGGATGCGAACGGGCGGATCTGGGAGTTCTTCGAATCTGCGTAGGGCGTGGTCGAGTCCGCGAGACCCGCCG
>JAYVTJ010000459.1:0-3404 GCA_043774415.1 Fimbriiglobus sp.
CTGGGCACCCTTCACGCGCATGTCGAGCAGCCCCTCTTCGGAATAGAACGCGCCGTGCGGATTGAGGATGACGCGGTCGAACGCCGGATGGTTCGGATCGCGCCACGCGACCACTAGCGGATGCTCGTCGGCCGGTGGCTCCTCGGCGAAAACGTCGATGCCGGCCCCGGCGAGTTGCCCCGATTCGATGGCGGGGGCGATGGCCGTGGTATCGACACAGCCGCCGCGGGCCGTGTTGATGAGGTACGACCCGCGCGGCATCTGCGCGATCGCGGCCGCATCGACGATGTGCCGCGTTTCGCGCGTCAGCGGCGTGTGGACGCTCAGCACATGGGCCTGCGCCAGCAGGTCGGGGAGGCGCTCGACGCGGCGGAGGCCGAGGGCTTTGTCGGCCCCATCGGCGGCGTGCGGATCGCAGAATGCCACGTCCATGCCGAGCGCCTTCGCGCGGAGCGCGGCGGCGGTGCCGATGCGACCGAGGCCGAGCACGGCGTAGGCGCGGCCGCGGAGGCGGTGCGCCGGCTTCGCGTGGCGGTAGGTCCACGATCCGGCCTTCCTCTGGAGTAGCGAGTTCGTGAGGTGCAGCCCGCGCGTCAGCGCCAGCATGAGTCCGATGGCCGTGTCCGCCACTTCTTCGGTGCCGTAATCCGGCACGTTGCAAACCGGAATGCCGTGGTTGCGGGCGTAGGCGCGGTCGATGTTGTCGAAGCCGACGCCGCAGCGGACGATGGCCTTGCACTGCGTCATCCTGGCGATGCTCGCGGCCGTGAAGGGCACGTTGTAGACGAGCAGCCCGTCGGCGGTCTCGATGTGCTCGAACAGGTCGGACTCGTCGGTCGCGTTCACGGCGATGATGTCGGCGTGCTCGCCGAAGACGCCGCGCTCGGGGGCGAGGTCGTCGTCGATCATGTCGGTGAGGACGACGCGGAAGCGCGGCATGGCGAACTCGCGGGGTGGGGGTCGAGATCGGCGGGGCAACCGATAGCATAGCGATACGCACCCGCCCCGCTCCGAGGTCCGGCCGCATGCTCCGCCGTTTCCGCGCCCGCGAAGTCGCCCTGCAACTGCTCTTCCAGCAGGATCAGAACAAGACGCCGATGCCGCGGAAGGCGCTCGTCAAGTTCGTCAAGGACCGCACCCGCAAGGATGCCGATGCGGTCGCCTTCGCCCTGGCGCTCTACGACGGCGCCGTCGCGCACCGCGAGGGGATCGACGCCCTCATCACGGCGACCTCGCAGAACTGGCGCCTCACCCGCATGCTCCCGGCCGACCGGAGCATTCTGCGCTTGGGCACCTTCGAACTGCTGCACGCCGCGAAGTTCGAACCGGTGGCGGTGGTGCTGAACGAATCCATCGAACTCGCGAAGCTCTACGGTTCGAAGGATTCGCCCGCGTTCGTGAACGGCCTGCTCGACAAGATCGCCCAGGGTCGCCCGGCCGCGGAACCGGCGAAGGCCGACGCCTGATGCCGCGCGGCGACCCCTTCACCCAATTCTGCAAGCGGATGGCGAACACGGGCCGAACCGTAGTCGCCGACTTGCACCTCCACAGCACCGCCAGCGACGGCGACTATACCCCGTCGCATGTCATCGCCCTCGCCTCGGTCGCCAAGCTCAAAGCCATCGCGCTGACCGATCACGACACCTGCGCCGGCGTGGCGATCGCGCAGGACGCGGCGCTGCAGTTCCCCGAGTCGCGCCGGCCGGAGATCACCGCGGGAGTCGAGGTGTCGTCCGAGTTCGAAGGGCGCGAAGTCCACATCCTGGGATTGTTCGTCGATCCCGATCACGAACCGCTGAAGCGAGCATTGGCACGCATCGCCGAGAGTCGGGTTGTCCGCTTCGATGCGTTCGTCGAGCACTTCCGCAAGCAGGGGCATGCACTCGACGAAGGTCGGGTGAAGGCGATCCTCGCGGGGACAACTTGCCCCGGCCGCCGACACGTTGCGAATCTGCTCGTCGAGTCGGGGATCGCACGGAACCGATTCGAAGTTTTCCGGAGTTTCCTCGGCCCGGCCCTGCCGGCGATCCCACCGAAGACGCTGCTTCCCACGGACGACACGATCCGCTTGATCCGCGAAGCAGGCGGCATCGCTTCGCTCGCCCATCCGCCGGCGGATTGCGATGCGGCGATGCTGCATCGCTTCCACAACCTCGGACTGCGCGCCGTCGAAGTCGAGTTCCCGGCTTCGAACGTCGGGCGGACGCTCGAACTCAGAGCTTGGGCGAAGGAACTTGGCTGGACCGTCACCGGTGGAAGCGATTGCCACGGGAGCGACCGCCTCCTCGGTTCGCGCGGCGTCACCGCTGCGGAACTCGCCGACTTGCGCGGTGGTAGGGGTTGAGCGCTTTCCCGAACCCTTTCGACTTGCTCCGATGCCACCGCGTTCCGGACAGCCCTCGGGCTTCTCCGTCCGATAACGGCGCTGGCAATCGCCCCGCCGTAGCGCAAGGTTCTCCACTGGTCCGCAGACCGCCGCCGGGAGTCGGCGCGGTGGGGCCACGTTCCTATTGGGGATGGCGAACATGAGACGGATGCTCTTGGCAGGGATGCTGGCCCTGCCGTTCCTTCTGGCGACCGCGGCGACTTCGGCCGCGCAAGCCCCCGGCTGCGCACCGAACGGGATCGGGGCGGTCGGCTCGAACTTCGGCTACGGCTACGGTTCCGGAGGATACAAAGGCCCGTTCCACGGCCTCTTCCTCGGCGTGCCACCGGCAGGCCACTTCTCGGCCGGCTTCCGGATCTTCCCGCTGATCCATCAAGAAGGGCCGCTGGTGAACTACGGTCCGTACAGCGGCTACTACCCGTTCGAGCCGTACGGCCCGTGGACGTCCGACCTCCAGTACACCGGCTCGCTCCAAGCTCCTCCCGGCCACTTCGCGCGGCACTCCGGCACCGGTGCGACCGGCCACATCCGGCTCAGCGAACTTTCGGGCGGCGGTTTCGGCCACCACGGCGGCATCCACCACAGCCCGTGCGGGTCGTGCAGCAGCGGTCACACCTGGGGCAGCTACTCGCTCGCCACGCTGAAGAACGTCGGCCACCGCGTCCACGGCTCGCACCACCTCCATCACGGCGGCTGCTCGAATTGCCAATCGGCGATTCAACCGGCAGAACCGATCCAAGCCGCGAGTCTGAGCCTCACCGAGCGGTAAACGGTTCCGGTCGGCGCGGTTGAAACGCCATCCGAGAGACGCGGGTCGGGGGAAACGGAGACGCCGGTCCGCACGTCCGATAATCGCAGCGCAGAATGGTTCCGCAACTCGGTGCGCACTCGCAGGGAGCCGCGCCCACTTTCTAATGGACTGGACGACCGAGGATTCCCCGATGAAGAAGTTCCTGTTCGCCGCGCTGGCCACGGTGGCACTGCTCGCCCTCGCGGATGGCGCCCGCGCCCAAGCCCC
>JAYVTJ010000460.1:0-3512 GCA_043774415.1 Fimbriiglobus sp.
TCAGAATCGGACTCGGAATCAGCGGCGCGGAGCCAGGCGCATCAGGTACAGGTCTTGCGACCCATACACCCGGAACAAACAGCCGCGGTACAAACTCACGGCCGCCGCATTCCGCGCATCGACGCTGAGGCCCAGATCGAGGATTCCCGCCCGCTCCGATTCGGCGATGGCATGCAGAATCAGCGCCCGGCCATAGCCCTTCCGACGCCGCTCGGGGACGATTCCCGCATAGCCCACTTCCAGACTTCCGGATGCGTCGAGCACGTTGAGGATCACGACGCCGACCGGTTCGCCCTCCACCGTTTCGACCAGCCACCATCGCGGCGGATCGGGTTGGCCGTGCCGGTAGCCCGTGAGCAGTTGCGAAGCCGGGCGATCGACCGTGGCCTCGGGGAGATCGAAGCTGCCGATATACGTGCGGAGCAGAGTCGCGCCGAAGGCCGATTCGAGTTCGGCCGAGTAGGGGAGGAAGTTCAAAGCGGACGGAGGTTGGAGAGTGGACTCGGGCAGGAACGATCCGTGACGGACCATATGCAGGAGTTGAGTGACGAGTCCGAAGCCCGCGTTCAGCAGCGGGGCGGCGAGCGCGGCTTCATCTTCGCCCAGCGCGCAGTGCGCGATTGAAACATCGGAGCGTCCGAAGTGATCGAGGGCCGCGCGGACGAGCGCATCGCAATATTCGGGATCGGCCCCGAATGGTGGCAGCAGCACTCCAGTGCCACCGGGTAGCACTTGGGCCGCAATCGCGCCGACCGGCACACCGGCACGGCGGGCGACGATCAGACCCGCCGGGTCGAAGTCGCCCCGCTGCACCACGGCGCACAACCGCTCGGCCCGACTTTCGAGTTCATCCGCCGGGGAATGGCCGAGCGCGAGCCGGCAGGCGAGGATCCATTCGTCCGGCGCGGCGGGGGCCAAGTCCGAGTGGCCCATGGGCTAGGCTTTCTTGCCTTTTTTGACCTTGGGCTTCTTCGCGGGGGCGGGCGCCGCGGCTTTCTTCTCGGCGGCCGGCTTCTTCTTGCCGAAGATCGCGTCGTAGCCGTCGCCGAAGGATTTGCTTTCCGACATACCGACTCGGACGATGCTCATGGTGATACTCCCGAAGGTGGAAAGGAACGGATCCGATTCCGAAAGTGTAGCGCGCGGAACGCGCTTTGTCTCAATCCTTCCGGCGCCGCGCGACCGTGATCCGGACGTACTTCGACGTCGGCGTGCCGCTGCGGTCCGCGGTGCTGTCGAGCGGGACGAGCACGTTGGCCTCGGGGAAATAGGTCGCACAGCAGCCGCGCGGCACGTCGTAGGCGACCGTGATGAAGCGCGGCGCGAGCCGCGTTTCCCCGGCGAAATGGCCCGTGAGATCGACGACATCGCCGGACTTCAAGCCGCGCTCGCGGAGATCCTCGGCGTGCATCAGGATCACGCGGCGCTCACCGTGCAGGCCCCGGTAGCGGTCGTGCAGGTCGTACACGGTCGTGTTGAACTGATCGTGCGTCCGCACCGTCATCATCACGAGTTCGCCCGCGGCGACGGCCAAGTCCGGGAGTGGATTGGAACTGAACCGCGCTTTGCCCGTCGCCGTGGGGTACTGCCCGTCCCTCGGAAGGTTCGGCAGGTAGAATCCGCCCGGTTCGCGCACGCGCCGGTTGTAATCGGTGAAGCCGGGGATCACGCGTTCGATGGCAGCGCGGATGGAATCGTAATTCGCTTCGTAGTCGCGCCAGGGCACGGTCGATTTCGCGCCCAGTGTCGCCTGCGCCATTCGCGTGACGATGGCCGTCTCGCTGAGCAGGTGCGGGGAGGCCGGGGTCATCCGCCCCTGCGAACTCTGGACGACGCCCATCGAATTCTCGGTGGTCACGAACTGCTCGCCGCTCGCCTGCCGGTCGGTCTCGGTGCGCCCGAGGCAGGGGAGGATCAGCGCCGTGCGGCCCGTGACGAGGTGGGCGCGGTTCAGCTTGATCGACACTTGCACCGTGAGCCGTGTCTTTTGGAGTGCCGCCGCGGTGACGTTCGTGTCCGGCGTCGCGCTCAGGAAATTGCCGCCCATGCCGATGAAGACGTTCACCTTCCCATCGCGCATGGCCCGGATCGCTTCGACGGTGTCGGTGCCGTGTTCGCGCGGCGGAGCGAAGCCGAACTCGCGTTCGAGCGCATCGAGCAGCGCCGCGCTCGGCTTCTCGAAGATCCCCATCGTGCGGTCGCCCTGCACGTTGCTGTGCCCGCGCACGGGGCAGACGCCCGCCCCCGGTTTGCCGAGGCTGCCGCGCAGGAGCAGTACGTTGACGACCTCCTGAATCGTGGCGACCGCGTGCTTCTGCTGGGTCAGTCCCATCGCCCAGCAGGCGATGATCCGTTGCGAATTGGCGATCCGCTCGGCGAGCGCTTCGATCTCCGCGCGGGGGATGCCGGACTGCGATTCGATCAACTCCCATGTCGCCCCTTCGACGGTCGCCTTCATCGACTCGAAGCCATCGGTCTGCGCATCGACGAACGCGCGATCCACCGCATCGCGGGAGATCAAGCATTTCAGAACACCCTGCAGCAGCGCCTGGTCGCCGCCGATGCGCACTTGGAGGTATTGATCGGCGAGCGGCGTGCTGAACCCGAGCAGCCCGCGAACTTCTTGCGGATGTTTGAATCCGATGAGGCCGGCTTCCTTCAGCGGGTTCACTGCGACGATGCTCGCGCCGGCGCGCTTGGCCTTCTGCAGCGCCGTGAGCATGCGCGGGTGATTCGTGCCGGGGTTCTGCCCGAGAATCAGGATCAGCTCGGCCTTCTCGAAATCGTCGAGCTTCACCGTCCCTTTACCGATGCCGATGGTCTCGGGCAACGCCACCCCGCTCGACTCGTGGCACATGTTGCTGCAGTCGGGGAGGTTGTTCGTGCCGAACTGCCGGACGAAGAGCTGGTAGAGGAACGCCGCCTCGTTGCTCGTGCGCCCAGACGTGTAGAAGGCCGCTTCGTTCGGCGAGGCGAGCGCGTTCAACTCGTCCGCGATCAGCGCGAAGGCGCCGTCCCAAGAGATGGATTCGTAGTGCCGCTGGCCGGGTCGCAGCACCATCGGTTCGGTGAGCCGACCCTGCTGGCCGTGCCAGTAGTCGCTCTGCTGCCCGAGTTCGTCGATCGAGTGCTTCGCGAAGAAGGCCGCATCGATCCGACGCTTGTCCGTCTCCCACGCGATGGCCTTGGCGCCGTTCTCGCAGAACTCGGCGCGGACGCGGTGCTCGTCGGGGTCGGGCCAAGCGCAGCTCGGGCAATCGACGCCGCCGACTTGATTGAGCGAGAGCAGCGCCCGCGTTCCGCGGACGACGCCGGCCATCCCCCAGACGTGCTGCAGCGAGACCGCGACGGCCGGGAGGCCGGTCGCGGAGGTCTTCGAAGCGCCGACGGTGAGGGGCGACAGGGTGTCCGGCCCGAGGGCTTCGGGAATCGGGGAGATCGGCATGGTCGAGGAACTCATCGTTGGTCTTGATTCCGGTTCCCCCTCTCCGCTTCGGAGAGGGGGTTAGGGG
>JAYVTJ010000461.1:0-2684 GCA_043774415.1 Fimbriiglobus sp.
CGGCGACTTCCGCTACGAGGATTCGGATTCGCCGCCTAAAATGGAGCGTGTCGTCCGCGGACCGGAGGGAATCGCCATGGGCAAATACGAACTGGCCACCGTCGGCGGCGGGTGCTTCTGGTGCACCGAAGCGGTCTTCGAGCATGCCAAGGGGGTCGAGAAAGTCGTCTCCGGATACGCCGGCGGACACGTTGCGCATCCGACGTACGAATCCGTGTGCGGCAAGAAGACGGGCCACGCCGAGGTCGTGCAGATCACCTTCGACCCGGCCGTCATCTCGTACCGCGATCTGCTCGGCATCTTCTTCGGCACGCACGATCCGACGACGCCGAACCGGCAGGGGAACGACGTCGGCCCGCAGTACCGCTCGGTGATCTTCACGCATTCGCCGGAGCAGGAGCGGACCGCGCACGAGGTGATCGCGCAGCTCCATACCGAGGCGGTATTCGCGGCGCCGATCGTCACGGAGATCGCGGTGCTGCCGGAGTTCTACCCGGCGGAGGAGTACCATCAGGACTACTACCGGAACAATCCGCTGCAGCCGTACTGCGCGTTCGTGACGGCCCCGAAGGTCGCGAAGTTCCGGGAGAAGTTCGCGCACCTGCGGCGGGAGTGACCGACCTCAAGAGTTCGATGGGCGTGTGAAGCGGTGATCCTCGGAGTTCTTCCGGAGGGCGTGGTCGAGTCCGCGTGACCCGCCGTCCTGTAACTCATCATCGACCGCCGGCTGGACTTTACTCGGGAGAAGGCCATCGATTCCATGACCGATCGATCCGCGGAGAAGGTCCGGATCGGCTTTTGGTTCCTGAAGTTCGACCCGCGTGGAGCGTTGGAATTTTCCTCGGGCGATCCCGCCCTTCCCTTCGCGATCCGCCTTTTGGCGATACTGCTCGACGAAGCACCGGAACTGGACTTCGTCTTCCCCATCGGTGCGGATCACCTCCGGCTCGTGGATCCCCTGCGGCGGGAATATCCCGATACATTCCACCCGCTCGCCGCAGCCGAAGGCGAGGTGGCCGGACCCCCGGCTCCGGTCGATAGCCCGTCCTTCTGGAATCGCCTATTCGGAGTGTCGAAACCCGGCGCGGGATCGGCCCCGAGCACGACGCTGGAAGCGCTGATTGCGGAGACGAACTGCGACGTGTGGATCGTCACGTCCCTCGAACTGCAGCACGTCGCTTCGACTGTTTTGACCGGCGCGGCCCGCGGCCGTCCGATCGCCACGATCCTCGTCACTCGGATCGACAGCGTCGACGAGATCGCACTCGGCGTTCTGAAAATCGTCCACTACTTGGAAGCGCCGGGTCGATCGGGGGCCGACTCGGCCCCCTTCTCCCCGTGGAGTCCGACGACCTATCGCTGGCTGGATCGCTACCGCAGAGCCCTCGGCTCGGAGGCGCTGTCGGAGCCGAGACCGCCGCGGAGCGGGCCGTACCGCATCACCCTCTTCCTCTCGATATTTTACAGCGGGGGGGTTTGGCAGGCGACGAAAGCACTGGTCGCGGGCCTCGTCGCGGTCAACCGCCGCCGGGACGAATTGGCGCTGACGCTCCTGGTCCATCCGGATCAGGCGGACTGCGATTCTCTCGTCGGGCTGGCCCCCGACTTGAGGCTCGGGTTCGTGGACTGGGACATTGTGCCGCACCACAAGGTTTTCTGGCAGATGGCCGAGCCCGCGACCGCCGGACCGACTCCGGTGGAGTGGACTTGGCCGACGAGGGATCCGGAGGATTCGTCGGATGCGCTGTTCGGCCTCGTCGATCGGATCCACGCCCCCATCCTGCCGCGGGTTCCCTGCGGGTTTCTCGTCTACGACATGATCCAGATGCACGTGCCGGAAGCGTTCGGCGCGGGATTTTGGAGCTGGTACGAAACGGGGATGAAGCCCTCCCTCGCGCGGGCCCACTGCGTCGTCGCGACGAGCCGGGCGACCCTGGAAATGGCCGGTGCCGAATACGGCTTTCCCCCGGAGCGGGGCCGCCTGTTGCCGGTCGCCTGCGACGTCGCGGCGCGCTTCGATCCGATTGTGCCCGATCCGGCCCTCGTGCCCGACGGGCCGTACTTCTTGTACGTGGCCAACTCCGCGGCCCACAAGGGGGCGATCGTGATGCTCCAGGCGTACGCTCGCATCAAAGCGCAGATGGGAGCGCGCGCGCCGAAACTGATCCACTGCGGCATCGGGGCCGATCGTTTTTCGAGTGCGAATCCGGTCGGCGCCACGGATCCGCATTTCGCGGCGGTCCGCGATCTCGTCGCCGCGCTGGGGCTCCGCGAAGGCGAGGATCTGTTGTTCCTCGGCTTCGTCACCGACTCCCAACTCGCGGGTCTTTATGCCGGGTGCGCGGCCGTGATCAACGCGGCCCGGTTCGACAACGGCTCCTACAGCATGATCGAGGGGCACTCTTTCGGCTGCCCGCTGATTTCGAGCGATTACCCCGCCATGCGCGAACTCGCCGAGCGATTCCGCCTGCCGGTGAACTATTTCCCGGTGAACGACGCCGCCGCCCTGGCCCTCCGGCTCGCGGAGGCGCTGGCGATCCCGAGAATCGAGGGCGACGAACTCGCCGCGGTGCGGGAGGATTTGCGAGCCTACGAATTCGGCTTCGACTGCTACGCGGAGAGGATGTACGACGTCCTCGTCGAACTCGGGCGGGCGGGGCGCGGCGCCGCCGACGAGATCGGAG
>JAYVTJ010000462.1:0-6457 GCA_043774415.1 Fimbriiglobus sp.
CGTCTCCCCGGCGTCGGCCCGGAGCAGGACTTGGATCCGGTTCCGCCTCCGCAGGGTGAGGGGGCCGGCGAACCGCCCCTCCAGATCGGCCCGCTGGCCCGCCGTCAGTCGTACCGCGTGCTTTTTGAGACGCTTCGTGTCCATGCCCCACCTCCTGTGGGGATCATGCTACGGACCGCGGCCAAGAACTCGTGCGGTGACGCACTAGGACCGCGGAGAGAACACTCGGACGCCAAAACATGAGATCATTCCGTGGGGCTATGAGAGCGGTCGAGCGGCGCTTGGAGACTGATCGGGAGGTGTTCCAGTCCGCCGCGACCAATCACTCGCTGTGAATCGAGAGGCTGTAATCGGCATTGAACGGTGCACCATTCGCTACCGCACCCGTGTGGACAATCACGCGGTAAGTACCGTACGCCGGAGCCTCGAACTTCGTCCGGAAGAGGTTGCCCTGCGGCAATTCCTTTCCGGAAGGGTCCGTCACGACCAGATGCACAACCCGAGCTCAGCAGCGGCTGATGCCACAGTGAGCTTGACATCCCAGAATCAAAGACAGTCCTGCCGCCTGCAGAGCGCTGCTCATTCTGCGGCGCAGCACTCAATGCGGGGCTCGACGAGTTACTTGCCCTCGAGTTTTTTTCGGCCGATCATCCACTCCGTCCCATCGACGCCTTTGGCGGGCTTGTTTATTTCGAGGAACTGATTTAGGGCCCTCCCGGGTTCCAGCCCAAAGTGGATCACCGGTCCCAACTCGGTCTTCTTGTAGATGCCTATCTGCGCGGCGGCGATAACTTTTTTGCCCTCCAACAGCACCACTGTCCGCGTAATTCGCTTAGGGTTGGCCTTGGCATCTAACGCGATTCGCTCCTCGGTGCCCGACGGGCGGCCGTCGTCGGTCAGCCAGATGAGTCGGTCGCCGCAGATGAAAAAGCAGCGGCCGTTGATGATGGGTTGGCGGACCACTTGCTCCCCGTCCTTGTGCGTCATCCCGCCCAAGAAATCCTGCCAGAGGCCCTGCCACTTCTCGAGTTCCGCGTCCACCTCGATCGGTTTGGGTTTCTCCTCGCCATTCACGTGCGTGCCGAGGAAGAGGATGCCCACCGCGGTGGTTATTGCGATGAAACGGCTGATCAAAAGCATCGATATTTCCTTGGTTGCCGAACGGCCCCGAGCTGAGCAGCACCGGCCGCTCAGCGACTTCCCGAACACAGTAACCGGTCCCGCGGTCGGTGTCTGCTCCTGCGCCTGGATACATCTCAGGGCTTCGGTGGCGACGGGTCGAACCTGTCGCCAAAGTAACTGAGGTCGCCGGCCAGCCGGTCTTCCGCGCGGATCTTTCAGGGAGAGCCGAAGCCTCCCAGCCACGAAGCGGGATCAGGCCGGTCCGTCGCCACGGAGTCCACGAGATGCGCGTGTACAAGACCCAGCACCAATACTACTGCGGCGTCGATCTCCACACCAGAAGTCTCTTCGTCAACGTCCCCGACCTCAGTCGGCGCGGCGTTTCACATTTTCCTGCGTCATTTCTCCCGCGACCGGCCAATTAACAGGGTAGAGGCTTTTCCGTTCACCCCGTCCGACAGCCGGCCCGCCACCAAGTGGACGTCGCTGGGAGCACTCCTTCCGGAGTCGTCCCATGCGATCGCACCCGCGTCCCGACCTGCACCCGTCCGAACTGACCCCCGAGCAGCGCCGCCGCGAACTCGCCGGCCTCCTCGCCGATGGTTTGCGACAGTCACCGGTCGAGATCCGAATCGCAGCAAGGCCTCGCCGAGGCGGAGTCGAACCATCAGAATAGATTCTCACGCACTCGTTCTGAGGTCTCCCGCCATGCGAGCCATTTGGATTCTCCTGAGCGCCGGCCTGTCGGCGCTGCCCGCGCCCGCCGCCGACAAGCCGATGGCATCGTCCCTGCGCAAGGACGGCACACTCCTCGTGAACGGCAAAGCGGTGATGCCGTACGGGTTCTATATCTCGACGGGCCACACCGGCGATATCCGCCTGAAGTGCGTCGAGCAGATCGGAAAAATCGGCGGCACGGTCGTCCACATCGAAGGGCCCTGGCATGAGGACACCCGATTCCTGGACCGCGCCGCCGAACTCGGCCTCTGGGTGATCGCCGGGCACACCGAGAACGAAGCCAAGCTCGATCGCGTCAAAAAGTTCAAGGATCACCCGGCTATCATCGCTTGGACGCTGCACGACGACGCGAACACGCTCTCCACCGTCGAGCGCCTGACGGCGATGAACAAGCGTGTCAAAGAGATCGCCCCGCATCGGCTCACGTACATTCCCCTCGGCACCCAGAGCCGCGACGTGCTCATGCCGAAGGAGGGTTTCTTCGGCTGCTCCGATTTCGTCGGCTGGGAAATGTACCCGGTGGCCAATCCGAACGCGGCCGACCCGGGCTTGAAGGCGACCGAAACGCAAATGGCGCTCGTGAGCCAACTGGCCGCGAAGGCGGATCGGGCATACTGGATCCTGCCACAAACCTTCCAATGGCCGGGGAGCCGAGTGCCGACACCCGCGGAATACCGCAACCTGTGTTACGTTGGCCTCATCAATGGCGCGAAGGGAGTGATGCCATGGTCGATCTACCACCAAGTGGATTCCCCAGCCGTGCGGGCGAAAAAGAAAGCCGAAGGGAAGCCGGCGTGGGAGGAGTGGTACCTGCCCGAGAGCAAAGACCTGTGGACCGAGTGCGCGACGGTTGCGGCCGAGTTGAAGGAACTCGCGCCGGTCTTTCTCGATGGCAAGCGGATCAAGCTTACGCAGGAGGGCGACCTGACGGCGGCAATTTGGGTACACGGAAATGAAGCCCTCGTCGTCGTCGCGAACCTGTCCGAGACTGCGGCGAAGTCATTGTCGCTGACACTCCCGAAGGGTCTGGGCGGTGATATGGAGCCGGCATTCAAGAAGCGACCGAGCGGGTTGAAGTTCGTCGACGGGAAACTCACCGGCGAAGTCGGCAAAGCAGAAGTGCACGTATATCGCATCCGGGCACAGTGACGGCGAGCGTTTGAAATTGACCATCGGGCTCGTTCCGTCAACGCATTGCAAACCATGTCACCAAGACGCAGATTGTCGCCCCGCGTGCGCTCGGAGTCGCAGCTCAGCTCGATTTGTATGCCCGCTCCGAGCTAGCTGAACGTCCGGTTCTCGGCGAAACCGATGGCTGCTCCGGAGCGGAGAGACCTGCGGGATCGGAGTGTGATGGACTGGGAATTTTATCAATTGTTCAAAAGCGGTGCGTTTCCTGCGTTATTTCGAACGCGACCGTCCAATTAACAGGGTAGAGGCTTTTCCGTTCTCCCCGTCCGACAGCCGGCCCGCCACCAAGTGGACGTCGCTGTGGGCACTCCTTCCGAAGTCGTCCCATGCGAACCGATCCGCGTCCCGACCTGCCCCCGTCTGAACTGACCCCCGACCAGCGCCGCCGCGAACTCACCGCCCTCCTCCGCGCGCGGCGGACCCGAGCGAGCCCGGAGGCGCGTGCTCACTACGGATCTGCCGCGGCGCTGACCCGATAGGTACGATAGGGAGGAGAGTCTGGGGAGACGATAAAACTCGCCCGCCAACGCCGCGAAATCGGCCGGAGATCGTTTTCCGCCGTCGACCCTCCGCTCAGTCCATCCCACCGAGTCTCCATGAGAGTCGTGCTCGCCGAGAAGCCGTCCGTCGCCCGCGAACTCGCCGCCTTCCTGGGTGCGGCCGCCCGCCGCGAGGGATACTTCGAGGGCCAGGGAATCCGGGTGACCTGGGCCCTCGGCCACTTGGCCACCCTCAAGGAACCCGAGGACTACGACCCGGCCCTGAAGCGGTGGTCCCTCGCCACCCTCCCCTTCGTCCCCGACCGCTTCGAACTCAAGCTCCTCGACGAGAAGGGGTCCGGCAGGCAGTTCGGGGTCATCGAGCGGCTCTTGAGATCCGCCGACGAGATCGTCTGCGCAACCGACGCCGGCCGCGAAGGCGAACTCATCTTCCGCTACATCCAGGAGCTGGCCGGGGCGACCGGAAAGCCCGCCTTCCGGCTCTGGCTCAACTCCCTGACGGGGGCCGCCATCGGCGACGCCTTCCGCCGCCTGCGTCCGCTCTCGGACTACGACGCCCTGTACGCCGCGGCCCGCTGCCGCAGCCAAGCCGACTGGGTCGTGGGCCTCAACGCCACGCGCTACTACACCGTCCGCCACCGGGACGCCGGCGGTCTGCTCTGGAGCGTCGGCCGGGTGCAGACGCCCGTCCTGGCCCTCATCGTGCGGCGCGACGATGAGATCCGCGGCTTCACGCCGGAACCCTTCTGGGAACACTTGACCCTCTACCGCACGGTCACCTTCAAGTTCGCCGGTGAGCGGTTCGGCAAGGAGGGGGACGCCCGCAGCGCCCTCGACCGGGTGCGGGGCCACCCCTTTGCCGTCCGCGGCGTCGACCGCAAGAAGGAGCGCGAGCTGCCGCCCCAGCTCTACGACCTGACCGAACTCCAGCGAGACATGAACCGCAGGCGGGGGCTGTCGGCCGACGCCACCCTGAAGGCGGCGCAGGCGCTCTACGAGGCCAAGCTGATCACCTACCCGCGAACCGACTCGCGGTACCTGACGGCCGACATGGAGGGGCAACTCCCCGGCATCGTCGAGGATCTCCGGGCCGCCTACCCCGACGCGATCGGCAGGCTGGACCCGAGAGCGCTCGCCTTCGGCGGCCGCATCGTCGACGACGCGAAGGTGCGGGATCACCACGCGATCATCCCCACCGGAAAGCGACCGGGGGATCTTCCGCCGGCCCAGCGAGCGGTCTACGACGCCGTCGTGATCCGCCTGATCGCCGCCTTCTATCCCGCGTGCGCCAAGGAGGTGACGAGCGTCACCGGGGAGGCCAACGGGGTCTCCTTCCGGGCGCGGGGGGTGCGGGTCCTCGACCCGGGCTGGACCGTGCTCTACCCGCCGCGGGAAGAAGACCGGAAGCCGGACGAGCAGGCGCTGCCGGAATTCCTCCCGGGCGAAACCGGCCCGCACGAGCCTTCCGTGAAGAAGGGGGAGACGACGCCCCCCAAACCCTTCACCGAGGCCACCCTCCTCGGGGCGATGGAGACGGCCGGCCGGCTCGTCGAGGACGAGCAGCTGAAGGAGGCGCTCAAGGAGAAGGGGCTCGGCACCCCGGCCACGCGGGCGGCGACCATCGAAACGCTCCTGACGCGGGGCTACATCGCCCGGGAGGGGAAGGGAATCGTTTCGACGGACCCGGGTCGCTACCTCATCGCACTGATCCGGGACCGTGGCCTCAAGAGCGCGGAGATGACGGGCGAGTGGGAGGCGCGGCTGCGGGAGATCGAGCGCGGCCGGTTGGATCCGGGCGCGTTCATGGCCGACATCGCCCGGTACACCGCGGGGATCGTTCGCGGGGGGGACGGGGAAGCGGTCGACGAGACCCGGCTGGGAGACTGCCCCCGCTGCGGTCGCCCGGCCATCGAGGGGAAGCGCGGGTTCGGCTGCTCGGGGTGGAAGGAAGGCTGCCCGTTCATCCTCTGGAAGGAGTACAAGGGCGGCCGGTTCGAGGTGGGCCACGCCCGCGAACTGCTCCAGCGGCGGGTCCTTTTCCGCCCCCCGGCGTTCGAGGGCTCGGACGGGGTGATCCTGACCCTCTCCGATGCGGGAGCGGTTTTGGAGGTCCGCACGCCTCAAGCCCCGCCGCAGAGGCCGGTCAAAAACGCGAAAGCGCCCCGGACGACCCGGCGCAAGGCCGTTACAGCCACGCGGCGCAAACCGGCATCCGAAAAACCGCCGAACATCCCTCGGGGCGCGGCGACGGCGGACACGGGCGAGCGCGTGAGCGGGGAGGCAGGGGATGGCGGCCTCGGCCCCTGTCCGCTCTGCGGGGCGTCCGTCGTCGAGCAGGAGCGTTCCTACGGCTGCAGCGGCTGGCGGAATGGGTGCAAGTTCGCGATCTGGAAAACCGTCGCCGGCAAGCGGCTCAGCGCGAAGACGGCCCAGACCCTCCTGCGGCGAGGCCAAAGTCCTCCGCTCAAAGGCTTCCGGTCGAAATCGGGGAAGCTTTTCGACGCGCGGTTGAAACTGGAGAACGGTGCCGTCCGCTTCGAGTTCGAAGCCTGAATCCGGGACAGCCCGTACCGCGACCGAGACCCGGGCATGCGCGGCGGTGCGTCAGGATGCGGGCACGCCACCCTCGCGTGTGGTAACACCAAACAATCCTCTTTTTCCTGCGTCATTTCTCCCGCGACCGGCCAATTAACAGGGTAGAGGCTTTTCCGTTCTCCCCGTCCGACAGCCGGCCCGCCACCCCGTGGACGTCGCTGTGGGCACTCCTTCCGGAGTCGTCCCATGCGTACCGATCCGCGTCCCGACCTGCCCCCGTCTGAACTGACCCCCGAGCAGCGCCGCCGCGAACTCGCCGGCCTCCTCGCCCGCGGCCTGCGCCGGCTCCGCGACCGCGCCGCGCTCCCCGC
>JAYVTJ010000463.1:0-8656 GCA_043774415.1 Fimbriiglobus sp.
GCCCCTTCCGACCGCCCGATTCCATGTAGGCGATCAGATCCAAGATGTCCTCGGCGGTCAGCACGTCGATCAGGTGCGCCGGCATCGGCGAGAGTTTCGCCGGCTTGCGGGTGTCGATGTTGGCCTTCGCGATCTCGATGCGCTTCGAATCGAGCGGGTCGGGTTGGATCGCGATCTTCTCGGCGGTGTCATCGACCAACCGGCCGATGACCACCTTGCCGTCGAGCGTGTTCACCTCGATGTTCTGGTACTGCTCCGAGATCACCTTCGATGGCTCGACGAGCGATTCGAGAATCGCCTTGCGGTCGAAGCGGCTGGCGACGGCCGTGAGGTCGGGGCCGACCGAACCGCCGTAGTCCACGAAGCGATGGCACTTCGCGCACTGCGCGTCGGCGAAGGCCGCTTTGCCGCGCTCGAAGTTCCGGCCGCTGCTCGCCTTCTCCAACTGCGGCACGAGGGCCTCCATCGTCCATTCTTTCACGAAGGGCCGGATCTTGCCTTCGACCATCACGGCCGCAGCCTTATCGATGGCGACGATGATCGGCGTCAGTTCCTTAACCTCGGCCGGCGACATGTTGGCGACGTTCTCTTTGAGGAAGTTCTTGAAAAAGTTGGGGTAGCTGGCGCCGTCGCCGTAGCCGCGACCCGCCTGCTCGAACCACTTCAGCAGCTCGGCCGGGTGGCCGAGTTTTTGCTTGTCCCTCGCCCAGTAGCCGAGGTACTCCTTGCGCTGGTCGAGGGTCCAAAAGCCGATGGGGAGCGTCCGCAGGTGGAAGAGGTAATGGATGCGGTCTTCGAGCGTCTTCGCCTTCGCCATCTGCGCCAGCGCATGGCCGAGCACCTTCGGCGATTGCAGATAGATGAGCACCTGCACCGCTTCGCGGTTGAACGATTCGTCGGTGGCCGGGAAGAGCGCATCGACCTCGGCCGCGATCTTCTTCGTCTGCGCCGCATCCGGGTTGCCATGCCGGCTGAACGCGACTTCGAGGACGCGGAGCTTGTCGAGCTTCTGCGACGCCGTGAGCTTGTCGAGCGGGAACTTTTCGATCGCGGCCAGCACGTCGGTGAAGTCTTCGAACTTCCCGGCGCGGGCGAGTGCGAGCAGCCCGGTGAGCGCGGCGTTCGGGTCTTTCTCGGCGAGGGCGAGCTTCTTCCACTCGGCAACCGGTTGGAACTCGATGGCGACCCGCGCAGCGAACCGGATGAAGCGATCGTCGCTGGCGAGTTGCGGCCATGCGGTCTCGACGGCCTTCGGATCTTTCTTCCCGTGGAACGCTTCGAGCGAGTGGCGCAGTTCGCGCTCCTTCGCTCCATCTTTGTTCGGTTCAACTGCCGCGGCCGTCAATTCGGTGCCGACATAGGTCACGCGGTAAAGGCCCGCTTGGTTGTTGCGTCCGCCGATGGTGAAATACATCGCCCCGTCGTCGCCGATGACCACGTCCGTGAGCGGCAGCGGCTTCTTCGGCGACTTGCCGTCCAGCCCCTTCGGCGCCACGAAGTTCTCGAACGTCGCCGAGTAGCTCGAACCCTTCGGCGTCAGGTGCACGGCCATGAGCCGGCCGTACGACCAATCGCAGATGAAGAGTGCCCGCTGGTACTTCGCGGGGAACTTCGCGCCGATGCCGTTGCTCACGCCCGTCGGCGAACCGACGCCGATGTTCAGCGTCGGCGGGAGGTTGTCCGGGTAGTAATCGGGCCAGACGCCGGTGCCGGAGCGCCAGCCGTGCTCGGAGCCGACCGTGCAGTGGTTCACGCGGGTCGGGCGGTACCAGGGCATGCCCCAGTCCCATTCCATGTCGCTGTCGAACGTGAAGAGTTCGCCGTCGGGGTTGAAGGTGAGATCGTAGGCGTTGCGGAAGCCGCCGAGCACGAGTTCCCACTTCTTGCCGTCGGCGTCGGTCCGCACGACGTAGCCGCCCGGCGCCAGAATCCCGGCGGCGTGGCCATTGCCGTCCCACTGCCGGGGGAGCAGGTGGTCTTCGCGGAAGTTCGTGAACGGCGAATCGGACGCCATTCCCTCGGGCACCTTCGTGTGGTTCCCGGCCATGACATAGATCATTCCATCTTTACCGAGAGCCATGCCGTGGGCACCGTGTTCGCCACCGGCGCCGAAGATTTTGAACGGCTGCACGTCGAACGTGCCGGCGGTGCTCGACTCCGTGCAGCGGTAGATGCCGTAGCCCTTGGGACCGTTGCCCATGACGTACAGCGTGTCGTGCGCGCTGAGGAAGCCCATGATCTCCGAGATCGGCAGCTTCAGCTTCTCGGTGCCTTCGACCTTGCCGTCCTTGATCGTGATGCGCAGCGTCGGCTGACCCCCTTGACCGCCGATGAGCAGCCGGCCCTTCGCATCTTTGCCGAGGTTGATCCACGAGCCTTCGGTCTTGGCGTCGGCGCTCTTCAGCAGTTCGACTTTGAAGTCTTCGGGCACGGCGAGGAACTCGGCCGGGGTCGCCTGGGCGCGGACGGCGGAAGCGCAGCCGAGCGCGAGGGTGAATGCGAGGATCGGTCGGAACACGGGGAACCTTTCGGAAGACGTGGGCGGGAGGGAGCCGTCATCGGTATGGTACCGCAATCGCGATCGCGAAGAAAGCCCCGGTCTCGCGGAGGATCATCGAGACACCTTCCGGTTAACGCGACCGCCGCGCGGCGGTTGCTCCACCATGGAACCGCGCGTCAGCCAGTGGTGGAAGGGTTGGGCGCCGCTCGCGGTGCTGCCCGCGGCCGTGGTCCTCTTCGCACCCGCCGCGTGGCCCGCGTGGCTCTTCATGTGGGTGCTGGCCTTCGCCCTCTTTTTCGGCTGCAAATGGCTGACGTGGCGCCGGACACAGACTCCGAGAGCGACTCCGCTCCGGCACGCCGGCTACCTCTTCGCGTGGCCCGGTCTCGATGCCGCCGCATTCTCGAATCCGGATCGGACACCGAAATGCCCGAGCGTCGCGGAGTGGCTCTTCGCCTTCGGCAAGCTCGCGTCGGGCCTGGCGATCCTCTACGGCGGCGTGCGAGCCGTGCCGGCGGAGTACCCGTATCTCGTCGGCTGGGTCGGCATGATCGGAATCGTGCTGGCCCTCCACTTCGGCGCCTTCCACTTGCTCTCCTGCGCTTGGCGGAGCATCGGCGTCGAAGCCGCACCGCCGATGGACTGGCCGCTGGCGGCGACGGGCGTGAGCGACTTCTGGGGGAAGCGTTGGAACAGGGCCTTTCGCGATCTCACGCATCGCTTCCTCTTCCGGCCGCTGGTCGCGCGGGTCGGCGCCCGCGGGGCTGTGGCCGCCGGCTTCCTCTTCAGCGGCCTCATCCACGAAGTCGTGATCTCGCTGCCCGCCGCCGCCGGCTACGGTGGTCCGACGCTCTTCTTCGCGATCCAAGGCGCCGCGCTCCTGTTCGAGCGCAGCTCCATCGGGCGCCGCATCGGCTTGGGTCACGGTCTCCGGGGCTGGCTCTTCACCGCGGTCGCACTGCTCGCTCCGGTGGGCCTCCTCTTCCATCCGCCGTTCGTCCTCGGGGTCGTCGTCCCATTCCTCCACGCGATCGGAGCCACCTGATGGAGACCGAGCTGTCCGATTGGATCGTCGCGGCCGGGATCGGGCAGTTGTCGATCCTGATCGCCTCGTCGATCGTCCCGTTCCGGCTGAACTGGCGCGAGGATTTGAAGTCGCTCCCCACACTGCACCGGCAGATGTACTGGGTCTACGGCGGCTACGTCGTGCTCTCGATCATCGCCTTCGCGCTCATCAGCATTCTGAACGCCCGCGAACTGGCGAGCGGCACCGGGCTGGCGCGCGGCTTCTGCTGCTACGTCGCCCTCTTCTGGGGGATCCGGCTGGCGCTGCAGTCGGTGTTCGATGTGAAGGAGCACCTGACCGCGCGCTGGCTGAAGGCGGGCTACTTCGCACTGACGATCCTGTTCGCGTTCTTCACGGTCGTCTACGGCTGGGCCGCCTGGCGCACGCCGGGGAGTCTGTAAAGAGGTGCAAGCCGAGACCGATGGCAAGCGCATCGAGGATTTCCTCCCCGCCGACGGCGCGCGCGGTAGATTGATTTCCTCAACGGCAGAACCAGTCATGGAGTCCGGATGTTCCACCTCTTCCACACGAATCCGGCGATCGCGCTCTTGAAGGGCGACCACGCCAAGGTGAAAGATCTCTTCGACCGCTTTGCGAAGGCCAAGAGTCGGCCGGCGAAGGTGAAGATTGTCCGCGAGGCGCTGATCGAACTCAAAGTGCATGCCGCCATCGAAGAGGAACTCTTCTACCCGGCGGTGCGGAAGCCGGTCGGCAAGGAGATCATGAACGAGGCCGACGAGGAGCACCACGTCGCGAAGCTGCTAATCGCGGAACTCGACGTGATGGACGGCACCGAGAGCCACTTCGATGCGAAGTTCCACGTCCTCGCGGAGAACGTGCGCCACCACATCGAGGAGGAAGAGGGGGAGATGCTCCCGAAGGCCGACGAGGCCCGCGTCGATTTCGAACTGCTCGCCGAGAAGATGCTCCGCCGCAAGGAGCGACTGCTGGCCGACGGTGTGGCGCCGGTCGGGGAAGACCGCATGGTGAAGGCGTCGCGCGGCACGGGGGATTCGCCGGCGCAAGCCGCGAAGCGGAAGCCTCCGAAGCTGAAGAAGCCGGCGAAGTAACGCGAGGTGTTCGTAGCGGAACTCGCTAGAGTTCCGATTGCCTTCTGCGCTCATAGGCAAATCGGAACTCTGGCGAGTTCCGCTACGGCCGCTCAGCGCCCGGAACTCCGATGGCCACGATCTCGAACACCAATCCCGCTTGGGGAATTGTGACCCTCGCCGGGCCGCCGGCGCTCACGGCGATCGTCTGCGGGGTCGGCGCGGCGGTGCTGCTCATCCCGGACGGGAATCTGGCGCTGGCCTACTTCGCCGCGTGGATCTTCGCGTTCCTCACTTCGGCCGGGCTTTCGCTCGCGGCGATCATCCGCTCGATCCGGGGAAGGCCGACGGGCGTCGTACTCGACAGGCTCGCGGCGCTGCTCGGCCCACTCTGCTGCGTCGTGCTGCTCGGCACCGCCGCCGCCGTGCTCTTCTACCTCTCGCTGCGCTACGGGGAGTGAAACGCGAACCGCCGTTGACACTTCCGACCCATCGCCGATAAGCTCCCCGTATGGGAATGGCCCGAAAAGCGCTGCCGTGGTTCCTCGGGGCCTTCCTCGCGATCGTCATCCTCGGGCTGCCGGGGCTGCACTACCGCTACACCTACGAGCAGTCCAAACGCCTGCGCGTCGTCACCGATGGCAAGTTCTACCGCTCGGGGCAGCTCCCCGCGTCCGGCTTCCGCGACGCCGCCGCGAAGTACGGCATCAAGACCGTCATCAACCTCCAGGAAGAGGCGCGCGACCCGCTGATCCCCGAGCGCGCTTTCGCGAAGCCGAGCGTGCGCCAGAGCGATGCCCTCGCCGCCATCGGCGTGAATGGGATCGCCCTCGACGGCGGCGTGCTCGAAGACAATCCGCAGCCGGGCCAGCGCCCCGCCGTCATCGACGAGTTCTTGGAAGTGATCGATTCCATCCGCGATAAATACTGGAAGCACGGCATCGCGCACCCCGTGCTGATCCACTGCAAAGCCGGGCTGCACCGCACGGGGCTGCTCACGGCGATCTACCGGCTCGAATACGAGGATCGCAGTTTGCCCGAAGTCATCGAAGAGCTGAAGGCCAACGGCTTCGGCACCTACGCGGCCACGGACGCGAACGACTACATCAAGCGGTTCCTCATCGACTACCGCAAGGGCGTGCGCTGGCCCGGCGGCAAGCCGGCCAAGCCCAGCCCCAAGCCGGACGGGGGGAAATCGTGACCATTCTGGACCGCATGTACTTCGTGGCTTTCGTGCGCAACTACCTCATCGTGGTGGCGTGCGTGCTCAGCCTGTACATCGTCGTCGATCTGTTCATGAACCTGAACGACTTCACGAACCAGCGGGGGAACTCCGCTGCGACGGCGCTGCACATCGCGGGTTACTACAGCGTGCAGGTGACGACGATCTTCGACAAGCTCAGCGAGTTCATCACGGTTATCGCGGCGGTCTTCACGGTGTCGTGGATGCAGCGCAGCAACGAACTGCTGCCCCAGCTCTCGGCCGGGGTGCCGACGCTGCGGGTGATCCGCCCCGTCCTGCTCGGGTCGATCTGCAGCCTGGCGCTCGGGCCGATCAACACCGAGTTCGTGATCCCGCAAATGGCCGACTCGCTTTCGGTGCCGCGCGACGACCCGGACTTGGTGAAGCCGACGCAGGTGCGCGGCGGGTTCGACGCCCTGACGAAGGAGCACTACGTCGGCGCCGAAGCCTACCGCCGCGAACTGAAGGTGATGAAGTTCGAGTACACCTCGGCCGCCGATACGAACAGCGGCCTCGTGCACCTGACAGCCGCGGAGGCGATCTATGTGCCGGAGGGCACGGCGAAGCTCTCGCGCGGCTGGCAGCTCTACAACGCCAGCCCGGATAATCTGCCCGATCCTCTGCCCGAAGGGCTGGTGCGGCTCGGGCCGGGGCAGTACTTCCTGAAGGCGCGGGAGGTCGATTTCGAGCAGATCACGCGCCGGCCGACCTGGTACATCTACGCGCCGACGCCGACGCTCTGGGATCTGCTGAACAAACCCGAAGGGGGCCGGCAGCCGACCGTCGCGGTGCTGTTCCACATCCGGCTGACGCGGCCGATCATCGGGGCGCTGATGGTGCTGCTGGCGCTGGCGATCTTCCTGCGCGACCAGACCCACGGCATCTTCTTCCTCGTCGGGAAGTGCATCGTGGCGCTGGCGATCTTCTACGCGGGGGTCTACCTCTGCAAGTACCTCGGCGAGCACGACGTGCTGCCGCCGCCGCTGGCCGCGTGGTTGCCCGTGATCTTCGCCGGGCCGATCATCCTCGCGATGTTCGACGCCGTGCATACTTAGCGGAGAAGATTTTCACCGCACAGGAAGGCCCGTAGGTCGGGCCGAGTCCGCGAGGCCCGACATGCCCCTGCAATAGTAACGGGCCTCTGCGGAATTCGACTCGGCCCTCACAGCGTGTCGGGCCTCGCGGACTCGGCCCGACCTACAGACCTTCTTCACTGCGATCCTTTCTTCCTCCGGACACATCCCCATGACCGACTCGCGGCCGGGCGGATCATCGGCGGCGGGGAGCTCGTTTGGCAATCTGTGCCGGTTATCCCGCCTCGCCTCTCTCCCCGTCCCCATTTGATCTCGATCCCCATCATCTCCCGCAGGCCGCAAGGTCGATGTCCCTTTGCGGAACGATCCCGGGTGCTCCCGGTTCGGATCGACCCGTGCGGGATGCGCGGGGTCGGCGGGCGGAACCTGTTCCTGCAGGCTCCGCCGCAGTCATGGAGGATGACCGATGCTGGCTCGGATTCCCCGAGTGCTGTTGCTCACCGCGGCCTGTCTGGCCGGGTTCGAGCTCCGCGCCCCGGCCCAATCCGAACCTCCGGCCAATCCCTCCGGCGCCGACCCCGCCGCGATACTCCTCGCGCCCGTCCTCCCCGGCTCCGGCAGCGCTCCCCTCCGCGCCGGCGATCTTCCCTCGGCCCCCGAACGCCGATCGTCCGAACCGGCCGCGCGGCTCGCCCCCGTCGGCGAATCGGCCATCGTCCGCGTTTCCGATTTCGAATCTTCCCGCCACTCCGATGTGCCCGAGTCCGAACGCCGGCGGACCCCGGTGACCGACGACGCCTTCGAGTATTTGACGAGCGGCCGGATGAAGCGCGACAAGGACGGGAAGCTGACGCACACCGGACTGCGCGAGGACGACGAACCGCGGACGCGCCGCTCGGAACAGCTCGGCGACAAGATCGACGACATCATCGGCGGCAAGCGCGGCGGGATCTTCGACCGCGACCGCGGGCTGTTCAAGAGCGACTGCGCCTTCGACAACTTCGTCTCGCCCGTGACAAACCCGTTCCTTTTCGAAGATCCGCGCTCGCTCACGGAACTCCGCACGACTTTCATCTACCAGCGAATCCCCGGCAACTCCGGGCTGTTCAACGGCGGCAGCGCCTGGGCCATGGCCGTGCAGGGCCGGCTCGCGATCACCGAGCGGCTGTCGCTCGTCGTGAACAAGCTCGGCTTCTCGGGCTTCAACCCCGGCACCGATTCGCCGCTGAACGACAGCTTCGGCTTCTCGGAAATCTGGCTCGGGCCGAAGTTTGTCGTCTACCGCGACACCGAGACGAAGACGCTGCTGAGCCTCGGGGCGACCTTCCAATTGCCCGTCGGTCGCGCCAGCGCCTTCCAGGACACCGGCACGCTCTCCATCGTCCCGTACGTCTCGGCCGCGCGCCGGCTGTACGAGACGCGCTTCGGAGCCCTCAACGGGATGGCGAGCAGCGGCTACTCGTTCTCGACGAACCGCGCCCGCAGCGACTACTTCTACCTGAGCGGGCACGTCGATTTCGATGTGGCGAACAAGGGCAAGTTCTTCCCGCTCATCGAAATGAACTGGATCCGCTACACCACCGACGGCAACACCCGCAACCTCGGCGTCGAGGGGCGCGACCTCGCAAACTTCGGCTCGCAGCGCGGCGGCACCGGGCTGCTGACCATCGCGGCCGGTGCCCGGTACAAGCCGACCGACCGCTGGGAGTTCGGCGGGGCCATCGAGTTCCCGCTCCTCGGCAGCAAGGACATCTTCCAGTATCG
>JAYVTJ010000464.1:0-6519 GCA_043774415.1 Fimbriiglobus sp.
CGGAGCTGCGGCGTCTCCTTGCTCATGTCGAATGCGGCCCGCGCCTGGGCCGAGTTGAGCAGGTCGAACGCCTTCTCGCCGAAGGGGAGCGAAGTCGTCGAGCGGTCGAGCTTGTTGAAGAGCGCCCGGCGATCTCCGAAGCGCTCGATCGAAACATCGGGCTGGAGTGTGAGTTCGGGCACGCCGAATTTGGGCGCCGCCGGCTCGCAGCGGAAGAGCCACGGGTCGGCGGCGCGGCCGAGAAACCCGGCGTCCTGGCCCGGCCAGACGGAGCTGTCGGTGTTGAAGATGTGCATCGGCAGTCGGACCGATCCGGGCAAACCGTTGCGGTCGCCGCGCAGCCGGCGGACGATGGCCGCGAGCGCGGGCGAATCGTTCGGCGGTCCGGGGTTCACCCCTTCGGCGTTCAGCGGGGCGTGCGGCACGCCCGTGAGCATCGCGTAGCCGCTCGACGAGTGCGCGTTGTCGCCCGTCGAGACGCCGCGGAGGATGCAGAGCTTGTCGGCCTGCTTCGCGAGCTTCGGAAAGAGCGAGCCGATGCGGATGCCCGGCACATCCGTTTCGGTCGGCCCGAATTCGCCGCGCACCTCGGCCGGAGCATCGGGCTTCGGATCCCAGGTCGAATGCTGCGCCGGCCCGCCCAGCAGGAAGATCACGATGCAGCTCTTGGCCCTCGTCGGCGATTCCGAAGCGCGGGCGCGGTTCTGCAGGAGCTGCGGCAAACTCAAACCGAGGGCGGAGAGGCCGCCGATGCGGAGCACTTCCCGGCGGGAGAGCGGGGAGCGATTCACGAGAAGAGCCTCGTCAGGGGTTCGCCGGTTGAGAGGCTATAGGGGCGCTTGGCGGGATCGCGGATTTCGGTGGCGGGGTCGATGCCGAAGCGCGCGAAGACGGTCGCCGCGAGATCGCCGGGAGCGGTCGGATTCGTCGCGGGGAAGGCGCCGATGCGGTCGCTCGACCCGTGGACCGCGCCGCCGACCACGCCGCCGCCGGCGAGGAGGACGCTCGAGCATTCGGGCCAGTTGATCGCGCCCGGCACCCGCATTGATTTTCGGCGTGCGACCGAATTCGCCGGTGACGACGATCAGGGTCGAATCGAGCAGCCCGCGATCATCGAGATCTTCGATCAGCGCCGACAGTCCCCGGTCGATCGGGGGCAGAAGTTGCTTTTTGTGCTGCTCGGTGCACTTCGCATGGGCGTCCCAGTTCTGCCCCTGCTGCTTGAAATCGTAGACGTTCACGAAGGGCACGCCCGCTTCGACGAGCCGGCGGGCCAGTAAGAAATTCTGGCCGCGCATCTCGTGGGCGTAGCCGGGATTGCCGCCCGAGCCGTAGCCGTAGCGGTCGCGCACCTTCGGCGATTCGCTCGAAATGTCGAGGGCTTTGCGGATCGCTTCGGAATCGAGCAGCCGCACGGCCTTCTCGTAGAAGGGGTCGAGCGACCCGGCCGAGCGCCCTTCGCCGAGCTTGTTGAGCAGGCCGCGCCGCGCTTCCATCCGCTCGCGATTCAACCCGTCCTTCGGCGCCAGCACTTCGACCTGATACGCCTTCTTCGCAACATCGACATCGATGAGCAGCGGATCGAAACCCGATCCGAGAATGCCGCCGCCCTGGCAGGGTGTCGGCACGACGTTGTGGAACACGAAAGGGAGCGCGGCGAAGGGGACATCGCAGCGGTGGTGCGGCCGGAGGGCCGCGACGGCGCTGCCGTAGCTCGGGAAGTGCTGCGGCTGCGGGGCGAAGAGTTCGCGGTCCGGGCCGTCCATCCGCCGGCCGGTGAGCATCTGGATCGACCCGGCATCGTGCAGGTGCTCCGCGTGGTGCATGCTGCGGATGATGGCACACTTGTGCATGAGCTTCGCGAGGTGCGGCAGGTGCTCGCAGATGCGGACGCCGGGGGCCGAGGTCGCGATCGAGTTGAAATCGCCGCGCACTTCAGCCGGGGCATCGGGCTTCGGATCGAAGGTGTCGATCTGGCTCGGACCGCCGTAGAGGAAGACGAAGATGCAGGCTTTGATCGGCTCGGCCTTGCGCTTGGCCGGGAGCGCCGCCTGGGCGCGCCAGAGCCCGCCGAGGTTCAGCCCCAAGTAGCCGGCGGCGCCGAACCGGATGAGGCTTCGGCGGGTGAGGGTCTCGGAGATGGCCGGGTCGAAGGTCAAAAGGAATGTGCTCGGAGGAATGCGGCGGGAAGGGAAGTCTACCATGCGTGCCGGGGGTTCGCACGTCGAATTCTCCGACACTCGAACGGTCGGAAATTGAGTTTTGCCAGACTCAATTGAGTTTGGAGGGGGGTGTGGGTGTTTTCCCCGAACTCAATTCGGTCACGTCAGGAGCTCCTTCACGACATCGCCGTGCACGTCGGTCAGCCTATAATCCCGACCGCCGTGGCGGTAGGTGAGCTTCGTGTGATCGAGGCCCATCAGGTGCAGGATGGTCGTGTGGAAGTCGTGGAGGTGAACCTTGTTATCGACGGCCCGGATTCCGTGCTCGTCGGTCGCTCCGTGGACGATCCCCTTCTTCACCCCGGCCCCGGCGAGCCACGAACTGAACCCCCAGTTGTGGTGCTCGCGGCCCTTCGCATCGGCCGATTGATGGAACGGCGTCCGCCCGAATTCGGACGTCCAGACGACGAGTGTCGAATCGAAAAGCCCGGTCCGTTTCAGATCGGCGATAAGCCCCGCGATCGGCTTGTCAACTTGCGCGGCCAGTCGGCCGTGATCGGCCATGTCGCCGTGGGAATCCCAGTTGTTCGACGAGCCGGTGTGGATCAGTTCGACGAAGCGGACGCCGCGCTCAACGAGCCGCCGGGCCGCGAGGCACTGCCAGCCGAAGCCGTCGGTCTGGCCGCGCTTCAGCCCGTAGAGGCCGAGGGTTTCGTCGGTCTCCTTCGAGAGGTCGAAGGTCGCGGGGAGTTCGGACTGCATCCCGTATGCGGTCTCGAAGGATTTGATCCGCGCCGCGAGCTGCGGGTCTTCTTTGCGCGTCGAGAGGTGCCCTTCGTTGAAATCGCGGAGGGCGTCGAGTTCCAACTGCTGCCGGGATTGCGTCGGAACGCGGCGCACCAGATTGGCGACCGGCTCCGCCCCTGGCACGACCCGCGTCCCCTGGTGGGCGCCGGGGAGAAAATCCGAAGCCCAAACCTGCGTGCCGGCGTAGGGCATCTGCGGAGCGAGCACCACGAACGACGGCAGGTTGCGGTTGACGGTGCCGAGGCCGTAGCTGGTCCACGCGCCGAGGCTCGGCCGCGCGAAGGTGAACGAACCGGTGTGCATGCCGAGGGTGGCGTTGAAGTGGTTCGAGTGATCGGTGTGCATCGACCGGATGATCGCGAGGTCGTCGGCCCGGTCGCCGACGTGCGGGAACATCTCGCTGACTTCGATGCCGCTCTTCCCCCGCGCGCGGAACTTCCAGTCGGGCTTCTTCAGGAAGAGCTTCTCGAACCCGGCTCGGCCCCTCGTTTCGGGGTGATCGAGCACCACAGACTTGCCGTGATCGGCGATGAGTTTGGGTTTCGGGTCGAACGAATCGACGTGCGAGACGCCGCCGCTCATGAAGAGGAAGATGACGGACTTCGCCTTGGCCTCGAAGTGCGGCTTCTTCGGCGCGAGGGGATCGGTCGGGGCCTCCGCGGCGAGCAATTCGCTGAGGATGCCGGGCATCAGCATCGAGCCGGCCACGGCCGATTGAACGAAGCCCCGGCGGTGGAAATGAGGCATCGCCATCGGAGAGATTCCTTGTAGGTCGGGCTTTCCAGCCTGACTCATATTCGAACGCAACCGCAGAGTCAGGCTGGAAAGCCTGACCTACGGGAACAGCTTGCGCAACGATTCACCGGTCACTCAGCGTAGAGGAATTCGTTGCTCGCCAGCAGCACGCGGGCCAGCGCGGCCCACGTCGCCTTCGCCCGCTCGACTTCGGGCGTCCCGTTCAACTCCGCCGCATAGCGAGTGCGAAACGCGGTCGCCTTTTCACGATCGCGCGCACTCGGCAGACGTTGGAAGACGAGTCGGTTGAGTTCCTCCGTCCGAGCGCTGTCGTCGGTCACCGCGAGAACCCGTGCTGCGAGCAGGTCTGCCTGCTTGTGGACGAACGGATCGTTCAGGAAGTAGAGCGCCTGCGTCGGCACGGTCGTCGTCTGGCGGATCGAGGTACTCGCGTTGGTATCGGCCCCGTCGAAGAGCGCGAGGAACGGGTGCTTGCGCTGACGGAGCGAGATCAGATAGACGCTCCGCTTGTCGGTTTCGTAGACCGCGCTGAATGGGACGTGCTGGGTGAAGTTCCACGCGCTCTCGGGCGGGAACGGATGCGCTCCGCCGGGAGTTCGGTCGAGCTTCCCGCCCGCGACCAACAGCGAATCGCGGATCTCTTCGGCGCTCAGCCGGCGGCGGTCGAACCGCCAGTAGAGAGCGTTGTTCGCATCGCGCTCGCCGGCATCGGCGCGGCCGTCCGCCGACTGCTGGTAGGTCGCGGAGAGGACGATCAACCGGTGCAGTTTCTTCACCGACCATCCGCCCTTCACGAACTCCCCCGCGAGCCAGTCGAGCAGTTCCGGATGCGTCGGCGGTTGCCCGCGGGTGCCGAAGTCGTTCGGCGTCGTCACGAGGCCTTTGCCGAAGTGGTTGAGCCAGATGCGATTCGCCATCACCCGCGCCGGCAGGGGATTCGCCGGATCGGTGAGCCAATCCGCGAGCTGAAGGCGGCCGCTCCCCGCGCCGGTCGGCAAGGTCGCACCGCCGAAGAGTTCGAGCCAGCGCCGCGGAGCTTCGGCGCCCGGCTTCTCCGGGTCGCCGCGCAGTTGGATGCGGGCGTTCGCGGAGGTGCCTTCCGTCACGGCGTAGGCCACGTCTTGACGAGGTGCGGTCGCGACGAGTTCGACCCGCTGCTTCGCCAAGGCCGTGCGCTTCCGGGAGAGATCGGCCAGGCCTTTCAACTCGGCGCCGAGGTCGAGTGCGACATGTTCGATAGTCCAGCCGATACCATCGGGGCCGCCCGGATGGGCGTCGGCCACGCGGCCGGTGATCGCCACTTTTCTTTCGATGGGGCTGACCCAGGCGATGGTGACCGGTCCCTGCTGACCGGGGTGCGCGAAGAACGACTTCGCGGCCAGCGTCGTCCAGACGGCTATCGGCTTGTCGGTGGCGTTGGAAAAGACGGACGGCGTGTCGCCGTTCTTCCAGCCGTTCAACCCGACTTTGCCCTGGAGGTCGCGGAACGACTCGGGCAATGGCACCGGCCCATCGCTCGAATCGAGGAACCACCACGGATTCGGGTCGCCGTTGAGCGTGGGGTGCGGATTGTCGAAGGGGAGTTTCCCGGTCGTGTCCTTCGCCAAGTTCCAGACGCGCCCTCTGCCGCCGACTTCGGCGATCTCCCACTCGATGCGGGTCGTGTCCGCCCCGTGATTTTTGAGTGGGAGGATCGAAAGCCGGATCGCTTCGCCGGCTTTCACGGCGACGGCGTCGAGCGGCTTGTTGGCAGCAGTCTCGAAGGCTTGCTCTTTCCCGTCGCCGATTTCCCCCCGCCCGATGAGCCGCGTCGCCTTCGCGCTTTTCGCTTTCAATTCCTCGGCGTTCGATCGCGCCGCGAGCTGCGCGAGGACGGTTTCTTTCTCGACCTCGGCGAGCCGCTTCTTGTAAGGCTCCATCAGTTTGACCCACTCGGCTCGGGGGCCGAGCGGCACGAGGTCGCGCGGTTGCTGAGTGTGTTCGCATCCGGTGAAGGGGAAGCGCGTGCTCTGGAGGATGCCGAAGAGCGCGTAGTAGTCCTTGGAACTGAACGGATCATACTTGTGATCGTGGCAGCGGGCGCAGGCGATCGACTGCCCGAGGAAGGCCCGGCCCATCGTGTCGATGATGTCCTCGTACGTGAGGTGCATCGACTTGTCGATCTCGTGGTCGAACCGGCGGGCCACGGCGAGGAACCCCGTGGCCGTGACGCGTGCAGCGTACTTGTCGGCCGGGCCTTTCGCCGCGATCAAATCGCCGGCGACCTGTTCGCGCACGAACTCGTCGTAGGGCCGATCCTTGTTGAAGGCGTCGATCACCCAGTTGCGGTAGCGCCAGGCGTGCGGCGTGGGGTGGTCGGAATTCTCCCCGGCGGTGTCGGCGTAGCGCACGACATCGAGCCAGTGCCGACCCCAGCGCTCGCCGTAGGCCGGCGACGCGAGCAGCTTGTCCACGACTTTGGCGAAGGCATCCGGGCGGTCGTCTTTGACGAAGGCTTCAACTTCCTCGAAGGTCGGTGGCAAGCCGGTGAGGTCGTACGAGACGCGGCGGAGGAGCGTCCGTTTATCGGCCGGTTTCGACGGGGCGAGTTTGTTCGATTCGAGCTTCGCGAGGATGAAGCGGTCGAGGTCGATCTTGGCCCACTCGGATTTCAACGCCGGCACCGCGACCGGTTTCAGCGGTTGATACGCCCACCACTTCCGGTGCTCCTCGGTGATGACGGTCTTCGAGACCGGCACCGGCTCCGCATCGGGCCACTCGGCCCCCCGGCGAATCCATTCCTTCAGCTTGGCGA
>JAYVTJ010000465.1:0-2730 GCA_043774415.1 Fimbriiglobus sp.
CATCGAACGTCGGCGGCGGAAGCGATTCCGCGAGCGACACGGCATCCGCTTCGCTCAAATTCAACTTCGCGGTCCCAGTCCCACGGAAGACCGGCAGCTTGTTCTTCAGCGCGATGATCTCCCGGCGCGTTCGCCCCTTCGGGCTATCGGGCCAGCGCCCGGTCTGCTCGGCGAAGTCGAAGAAGACCGGCACGACGGCCTTCATGTACTTCCAGTAGCCGGGGTTATCGGTCTGGATGACGAACTGCCCTCCGGGCACGAGCGAGCGGTGGACGAGGGCGAGGAAAGCCGGCGCGATGAGCCGCCTGTGCACGAGCGCGGGGTCGTAGTACGGCTGTGGATGATAGACGCTGATCTCGGAGACGCTGCCGGGCGGCACGAACTTCTCGAGCAATTCGAAGCCGCCGAGCACGGCGAACTTGAGGTTCGGCACCCCGCGCTGATTGCCGCGCTTGCGGGCGTACCGGATGACGACGGGCAAGATGTCGATACCGAGGTGATCGTGCGTCGGCCGGGCGAGGGCGCTCGCGATGGAAGCCCGGCCGTTGCCGCAGCCGAGATCGAGCACGACGGGCGCCGTGCGCCCGAAGAGCGTCGGCCAGTCGAGCCGGCCTTCCGCGGGCATCGCCTTCAGCGCGGTCTGCGTCCACTTCGCGGGATCGACGGATTCGCCGGGGAACGGCACGCCGAATTCGAGGTCGGCGGCCATCACTCCGCGCCCGCTTTGCCGGCGAGCACGAACCGGAAGGTCGAGCCTTTCCCTTCGACGCTCTCGACGACGACCCGGCCGCCGTGGGCTTGCACGAACGTCTCGACGATGGCGAGGCCCAAGCCCAGCCCGCCTTCGGTGCCGTCGGTTTCGAGCTTGTCGAAGATCTTGTCGACGCGGTCGGGCGCGATGCCGGCGCCGTCGTCGGTCACCCAGCATTCGACGCTGCCGGGAGCCGCGCCCTTCGCGGCGCCGATGGTCACCTCGCCGCGCGACGTGTACTTGATCGCGTTCGCGATCAGATTCTGGAACACCCGCCCCATGAGGCCCGCGTCGGCGTAGATGAGCAGCCCTTCGGGGACCGCGTTGATCAGCGTCGTGCTGGCGGTGCCGGCCACCGGGTGCAGATCGTGGATGAGCGATTCGACGAGCGCCCACAGGTCGAATTCGCGGCGTTCGAGTTTGACGCCGACTTCCGTTTCGACGTGGGCGCTCTCTTTCAGAATCTTGTCGACGAGCCCTTCGAGCTGCTTGACGTTGCGCTGGAGCGACTTGAGCATCTTGCCGGTGCCGGCATCGGTGCCCGTCGCCGCGATCTTGAGTTCGATCACCCGCGCGGAGAGGGCGATGGCGTTCAGCGGCGTGCGGAGATCGTGCGCCACAAACGCGAGATACTCTTCCCGCCGCTGCTGGACTTCGAGCGCCTGCCGGGTCGCGAACGTCTGCACGGCCAGTCCGATGGCGCCGTCGAAGACGCGGTTCATGATGTGAAAAGCCTTGCCGCTCAGGCCGATGCCGTTCCGCTCGGCGACATCGTGGACGCACCCGCGCAGGATGTTGTACTCGGCCACGACTTCGACGATGTCGAAGCCATCGACATAGCGCTGTCGGCCGTGGGCGGGCGGCGTGACTTCGAGGAGCGTTTCGGGGATCGTCGCATCCGAAACGTGCAGGAATGCGGCGGCGAGTTCGTCGAGAAAATCGGGGATGTGATCGGTGAGGGTCGGCGAGTCGAGCTGCTTCGCACTCGGGAGTTGCCGGATTTGGGCGCGCCACTCCGCGAGTAGGTTCGCCCGCTCGTCTTCGATGAGGACGGTCAATCGGTTCAGATGCAGCACGCCCATCCTCGACTCCGGCACTCTGCGAGCGATGGAGTCATTGTACGGTTCCACCGGGCGCCCGCGCACCCGGTGGGCCGAACGGAGTTCCTTCAATATCCGATCGACAGGCCCACCGTCAGCCCCTGGGAGTAGAAATCCGAGGAGGCGCGGCCGAAATCGAATGCCGGGCGGCGATTGACTGCGTCCGGGGTCGGATTCGCGACGTAGCGGATGTTGGCGTCGTTGACCGCGGAGTCGAGTGCCAGGCCGGGTCGCACGACGCTGCTCACATACAGGATGTTGTAGCCGACCTGGGCGCGGACCCGCTCCGTGATGCCGTAGCCGAGTTTGAACCCGATCTCCCCCACGGCCACGAGCTTGCTGCGCTCGTAGCTCCCGATGTTGGTCGCCTGCGAGTAGAGGCCGGTCCGCTCGTCCGGCAACCCGGTGAGCGTGTTGCTCCCCGAGATGTCCACGCGCTGCGAGGCACCGCCGACGCCGAACTTGGCGGAGTAGCCGAGGTCGAAGCGGCCGCTGCCCGCGAAGTACGACTGGAGCCCGATCTGAGCGACGTAAATACGGTTCTGCGTGTGGAAGTTGTCGGACACGGTGTTGACGACGCGACCGCCGCCGAGGTCGGAGCGGTCGTTGATGCCCAGATTTTCCTGCAGATCGAGGTAGCGGAACCCGGCGAGCAGGTCGTTGCGGTCGGCGAAGATCGTGTACCACGGCGTCCGGGCGTTTCCATCGATGCCCCAGAATCGCGTGTCGGCGTCCACCCGCACGGAGCCCGGATAGCCGTTCGGATCGATCTTCGCGGAGAAGAGATTCTGCAGGACGCCCGTCGCCGGGAGGATGTAGGTCCGCACCAGGCTCGGGGAACCGGGCGAGGCGAAGGAGCGTTCGATCGAACTCCGCTCC
>JAYVTJ010000466.1:0-2043 GCA_043774415.1 Fimbriiglobus sp.
CCGGGGTGAAATGCTTGCCGGATGCCTTCCACGGCGAGTGGAACTACCGCATCCGGCCCAAGTCGAAGTTGTAAAGGTTATTTCGTAACAGGCCCTAACCGGCAGCCCGGCATCGGGAGATCAATGAGCACATGGCTCGGCACATCATCCGCCTGCTCGGGAACCCCTCCGACGGAGGCGATGCGGAACTCACACCTCCGTCGGTCGCGGCCGATTCCCCCAGTGCGGCAGCGGGTCGCCCGCCACGACGACCCCCTTCTCGGCCCAGCCGGCGTACGCGTGCACGTCCCCCGCGGTATACCGCAAGGACAATCCGCACCGGCGCCGGTCGGAGGCATTCGCCTCGGAGCCGTGCAGCAGCAAGTCCGAATGCACCGCTGCTTCGCCCGCCTTCAACTGCACATTCACCGGTTCGCCGTAGCGCTCGACCTCCGGCACCGTCTGATTGAGGATGTTCCGCTCGTCCGCTTCGCTGAGCGTCCAAGTGAGGTGGCCGAGGACGTGCGTGCCGGGGATGTAGCGCATGTTGGCGTTCGCCGGGTCGGCGTCGTCTATGGCGAGCCAAACCGTCACGGCTTTCGAGGGCGTCAGCGGCCAGTAGCTCGCGTCCTGGTGCCAGCTCACGCGCTTGCCGTCGCCGGGCATCTTGCAGAAGAAGTGCGAGCCCCACGCGATGACGCTCGGCCCGAGCAGATCGGCCACGATCGCGACGATGCGCGGATTCGTGAGGATGTCCCAGACGGGGCCGTGCCGGAGGTGTGCCGAGCTGATCGAGTAGCTGTCCTTCCCCTCGGCCGTGTACTGCGCCAGCAGCCCGTCGAAGTAGCGGCGGACCTCGGCGATCTCGGCATCCGAGAAGATGCGGAGCGGCTTGAGGTAGCCCTCGCGGTTGAAGCGGTCGATCTGCTCCGGGGTCAGCACTGCCGGGGATGGGTTCGTACGCGGGTGGAAGGAGAGGTCTCGCGGAATTTCGGAGAGTTCGGCTTGGCCGGGGATGGCCCGGAATGCAATGGGGGGAGCCATGGCGGGTTCTCGGCGGAGGATGAGTTCCTGTTATTTTATCAGTTGCGCCGGGGTTTACCGGCGACCGAAATACCGGGTAGACTTGCGGTTCAATCACCCGTCCGGCTGCCGAGGGCAATTCATGCGCGCCTTGCTCTTGATCTTGGCCGCTGCGACGGCGAACGCCGCGCCGAACCCCGGAAAAGCCGGTGTCGGAGAAGGTGGTCGCGGCGTGGAAAGATGCGGGTGCCGAAGTGTGCTGGGTGAATACCTTCGGCGGGTGGACCGACAAGCCGACACCGGGGTGCCGCGTGTCTTCCGCTTCCACTGGTGGGGCGAAGGCCGATTCGACGATCTCCCGGCACCGGACGCGCCGTTCCATCTCAGCGTGTCGTTCCCGTGGCCGGGCGACGAGACCAAGGAGATCGCGAAGGAAATCACCGACGGGGGATTGAAGGAACTCGTCCGGTTCCAGAATCTCCGATCCCTCGATGTGTTCGGCACGACAATCACAGACACCGGTGCGAAGGAAATCGCCAAGCTCAAGAACCTCGGGGAACTCGATTTGAGCTGTACGAAGGTGACGGCCGTCGGGCTGAAAGCACTCGCGAAACTCCCCTCCATCACGCGATTGACGCTGAGTCAAATGGATGTGACGGAAGACATCCTGAAAGAAGTTGCCGAATTCGAGAACCTCACGCGGTTCCATCTGTCGTTCAACAAATCCGAAGTGACGATTGCGGGCATGAAGCAGATCGCCAAGTTGGGAAAGCTGGAAGTGCTCGACTTCTTCGACGTGGACGTGGCCGATGCGGCCGCGAAGGAACTCGGCCGGCTGAAGAACCTCAAGGATCTCGATTTCCTCAATACCAATGTAACGAAGGCGGGCGCGGAGGAACTGCGGAAGTTGCTGCCGAAGTGCGACATCTCCGCGCGGACAGTCGATCTCACAACTCCGTCGCCGCTTCTTCCACCGCCGCCAATCCCGATGAGCTAGGAGCAATTTCTTTTTGATCGTAGCGGAAGTCGCCAGACTTCCGG
>JAYVTJ010000467.1:0-4157 GCA_043774415.1 Fimbriiglobus sp.
GAAATAGAAGGAAAGACAATTCTGTGCTCGACAACCAAATTGGATTCCCGCAAATTTTTCCTGAACTGGGCGATCCAGATAACCGATACCACTCTCAGCCAAGGAAGAGTCGGCGTTCCACGGGGGGGAAGTATGCCCATGATCACTGCCAAACGGGGCGTCGCACTCGCCGCCCTGCTGCTCACCATGTCCACGGGCTGCGTCCAGCCTTGGGTCGCCACGCGGATGGAGCAGAAGTTCAACCACAAGAACGACTACCGCACCCCGCTGCTGCCGCCGATCCGCGACGGCTTCCCGGAGCCGCGCTGCGAGGATCCGCCGAGCGACCGCGAAGTGCTCCGCAGCCTGCCGCAGCAGATCCGCGGCGTGCCGTACGTCTACGAGGAATTCCGCGACGACATCACGATCGTGAAGAACCGCATCGTGGACAAGATCGACCCGCCCCGCTTCTTCCCGCTCGTCGGCATGGCGCAACTGCACCACTGCCACTGGGAGTGCGGCGTCTACTACAACGAGACGATCCAGTCGAGCTATCCGAATCCGGTGTTCCTGCGGAACGCCAAGGTGCAGGTGGTGTACATCGACAAGGACCACCTCCACCTGTACGTCGGGCCGAACGCCGACACCCAGCGGGATGTGCTGCTCGAAATGACCAAGTGGAACTGATCCGAACTTGAACCCTCCGTCGCCCGGCGACGCGGACAGGCCCCCGGAACCGAAAGGTCCCCGGGGGCCTGTTGCGTTGGGCCGGCGGCTCACCCGAGCCGCCGTCGCGTTTATTTGTCCTTCTTCTCTTCCTTCTCGTATTCGCCCTCGACGACTTCCTTCCCCTTCTCGGCCTCTTCGCTGGCGCCGAAGTCGCCGATCTTCGCCTTCTTGCCGTCGATCTTGATCTTGAACTCGAAGTTGTAGCCGTCCTTCGGCTTCACGGGGAACTCCCCCATCACTTCGATCTTCGTGGTCGTCGCCTTGATGAGGCCGTCCTTCTCGATCTTGTATTTGCTCGTGAGGACCAGCGCGTTCTCCCCGGCCGCGGCGATCACGATCACGACGTCGGGTTTGCTGAAGTCGAAGCTCAGCTTGAGGCCATCGGATTCCTTGACCCAGACGCCGGTCGGTTTGGCTTTGTCGTCCTTCGGATCCTTCTTGTCTTCGGCGCGGACCGGGGCGAAACCGGCGAAGAGCGCGGCGGCGAACAGTGCGGTGAGCAGGCGGGTCATCGTTCGATCCTCGGGGATTCGGGTGCGGGCCGGGGTCAGTATAGGGGTCGCGCCGCACGGCGCAGAGGGGCCAGAGAAGTTCGGGAGTGGGTCACCCGACGGCGACGGCCGCGGGTTCCAGGATGCGCAGCTCGGTGCGATTGCGGCCGTGAGACTTGGCCCGATTGAGCGCTTCGGCGGCGATTTCGCGGAGCGAATCGTACGTCGCGGGGATGCCCCCTTCCACGACGACGAAGCCCAGGCTGATCGTCAGCGGGATGCGCTCGCCGTTGAACTCGATCTCCGCCGCCTCCACCGCGCTCCGGATGCGCTCCGTGAGGATCTCGGCGCCGGCCCGGTCGGTCTCGGGCGCGATCACGAGGAACTCTTCGCCGCCCACGCGGCCGACGGCGTCGGTGTTCCGCAGCGTGTGCTGCAGCGTCCGGGCGAGGCAGACGAGCGCGTGATCCCCGCCCGTGTGGAAATAGCGCGTGTTGATCTGCTTGAAGCGGTCGGCGTCGATCAGGCCGAGCGCGAGCGGCGCCCCGTTCCGCGAGCGGCGGAGCAGCTCCTTCCGCGCGATCAGATCGATGGCCCGGCGGTTCGGCAGCGCCGTCAGCGGGTCGGTGAGCGCCATCTTTTCGAGGATCTGATTCGACGACCGCAGTTCCGCGGTGCGTTCGAGGACGCGCTTCTCGAGATCGACGTTGACCTTCCGCAGCTCTTCGACGAGTCCCTCGTGGCTGCGCTCAATGTACAGCCCGCGGGCGACGTCCTTGAGGTGGGCGAGCAGATCTTCGCCGCGCCAGGGCTTGAGGATCAGCCGGTCGATGTGGCAGCAGTTGATCGCCTCGGCCGCATCTTTGAGCTTGGCCGTACCGGTGAGGAGGACGCGCGCCGTTTTGGGCGAGACGCGGCGGACCCATTCGAGCAGCGAGATGCCGCTGGAATCGGGGAGCTGGAGATCGGTGAGGACGATGTCGATGGTTCGGCCCGAGACGAGCGCCCGGGCCTGCTCGGCCGTGCCGGCGGTGAAGAGATCGAATTCGCCGCCGAGCTGGCGCGCGAGGAGCGCGAGGATAGACGGTTCGTCGTCCACGATCAGAATCGAGCATTTGTAGCGCGCGGCCGTCATCGTCGGTGCCATTCCGAGCGGGTCTGCGGCGGGATGACCCCGCGTGAGCTGATCGACCAAATCCCTGCCTCCGTGCGGGCACCCCGGTCGCGGGGCGAGTTGTCGACGCGGTGCCGAACACTCGAATCCTAGAGTACGATTCCTCCGGCGCCGTCCAATATTCTTTCCCGGGTCGCAAAAGATCGCCCAATTTCTCGACAGTGCCGATTCCGCACGACATCGGGGCTGCGACTGTAGCACCGCCTTTCCGGGGCCATCGGCGTCGCCGTATGGAAAGCGGGAAGGGCTGGGAAGAAAAAAGCGGACGATTTCGGGATGAAACGCTTGATCGATGCGAGAATGCGGTTACAATCCGTCAGATTGAAAGTGCATGGGGGAACCGAAACCGCTCACCACCGGCGAAGTTGGCCACCCGCCACCGTTCGCTCGATCCCACCGGCAGCCGTGCGGAACACCGTTTCCCCCTGCCCTTTGCCTTGCGGCAATTCCGGGTCGAGTCCGCGAACTGTTGTGCGGGATTCTTCATCGACCTTTTCCGACTCTGAAAAGGCGAAGATCGGGCCTCCGCGAGTGGATTGGAATCGAGCGGTTTTCTCCCCTTTGCCGATGCCTCGGACCGGCCGTTCCGTCGTCCCCGAGCATCCCATCCCCGGCAGTGGACGCGGGCAGGAAGCACACCGACCGAAGGATTCGGTCACCCAGACAGCCGGCCCGTGGCCGTGCTCGGGACGCGCTATTGCCGCCACAGAATCGCCTTTGAGGGAAACAAAATGCCTGTCGCCGCACGCCGGAACCGCCAAGTTCCGTCGGCCAAGGTCACCGACGAAACCGTCGTCACCACCTTCTCCTCCGACCTTCTGACCCCCGAAGAAGAGCGCGAGCTGCTCACGAGCTTCTGGGATTGCAAGAACGAACTCGTCCGCGTGATGCTGCGCCACTTCCCCGAACTCCGGGCGATCCGGCCGCCGCTCGAACCCTGGCCGATGGCCCAGTTCATCCGCGATAACTGCAACGATGCGACCCGCGAAGTGCTCTCCGTCCGCCGGCTGCACACGCGCTACGTCCATTACAAGCACCGCCTCGCCAGTGCCAACATCCGCCTCGCGGCCCACGTGGCCAAGCGATTCCGCCACCACAGCCTCGCCTACACCGACCTTCTCCAAGAAGCCGTCTGCGGCCTCATGCAGGCCATCGACCGCTTCGACGTCAGCCACGGCACCCGCCTCGCCACCTACGCGACTTGGTGGATCCGCCAGACGCTCCAGATCGCCGTGGCCCGCCAGAGCCACCTGGTGAGCCTCAGCCCACACCACCTGCAAGAACTCGGCCTGCTCCAGCAGGAATCCGAAGCGCTTGCCCACGGCGGCAAGCACCTGCCCAGCCCGCAGGAACTCGCGACCCGCACCGGCAGCAGCCTGGAGCACCTGAATCACCTGCAAACGGCGACGCGGACCCCGGTCAGCCTGAACGCCGTCCTCGACGACGACAGCGATTTCAAGCTCACCGAAGCGATGCCCGACACGCAAACGCTGACGCTGCACGAGAACAACGAGCGCCAGGAAGCGCTCAAGTTCCTGATGGAGAACCTCCGGCCGCGCGAGCGGAAGGTTCTCGATCTCCGCTTCGGCCTGACGGGCAGCGGCACGCACAGCCTGCGTCAGATCGGTCATCTGCTCCGGATCAGCAAGGAGCGCATGCGTCAGATTCAGAATCGGGCGCTGGAGAAGCTCAAGGCCAACGCGGAACGCGTCGGCTGGGAGCCGACCTTGCTGCTGGAGTAGTCGGCGGGTCGAGTGAAGCAGGAATCGCATTCACCCCTGTGG
>JAYVTJ010000468.1:0-4614 GCA_043774415.1 Fimbriiglobus sp.
ATTGTCGCGCGGGTGGAGGCCGATGGTCGGTTCGTCGAGGACGTAAAGCACGCCGGTGAGGCCGCTGCCGATCTGCGAGGCGAGTCGGATGCGCTGGGCTTCGCCCCCGGAGAGCGTCGGGCCGGGGCGGTCGAGCGAGAGGTATTCCAGGCCGACATCGACGAGGAACTTCACGCGATTGATGACTTCGCGGAAGACTTCGCCGATGATTTTCTGCTCGGCCTCGGCGAGGGTGAACGATTCGAATGTCGCAAGCATCTCGCCGATGGGATGGGCGCAGACTTCGCGCAGAGTTTCGCCGCGATAGCGAGTCGCCGCGGCATCGGCGCGGAGGCGTCCGCCATCGCACGCGGCGCAGGGCACTTCATCAACGAGATGCTCGAGTCGCGCACGGTAGGGGAAGCTCACCCGCGACGCTTCATCGATGGCGGGGAAAAGACCCTTGTACTGGAAATGCGGAGTTCGGAGTTCGGAGTTCAGAATGGAAACCGAAGAACCGGACGCCGAAGCTTTCTTGGCTGTCGGCTTGGCCTTCGATTCCGCACTCCGCACTCCGAACTCCGCACTGATCCATGCGTCCCCCATCCCCTGCAAGATGGCCCGCTGTTGCGTCGGGTCGAGGTCGCCGTAGGGGGTGTCGAGATCGAACCCCGCGTGGGCGGCGATGCCGGCGGCGAAGGGGAGCCACGGACTGCCCGGCGCGACACTCGGCCACGCGACGATGGCCCCTTGGCGCACGGAGAGCTTCGGATTGCCGATGAGGAGTGCGACGTTGGCCCCGCGCTGGACGCCGAGGCCTTCGCACGTCGGGCACCAGCCGAGCGGGCTGTTGAAGCTGTAGTTGTTCGGCGACAGGACTTCGTAGCTCCGCCGGCACCGATCGCAGGCGAGATGCTGCGAGAATCGCTCGACCTTCCACTGCGTTTCGTCGCGGTCGAGATCGACGTACGCCAAATGCATCACGCCCGCTCCGAGTCCGAGCGCCTGTTCCACGGCATCGGCGATGCGCGTGCGCGTCCCCGCCCGGACGACGTTGCGATCCACCACGATCTCGATTTTGTGTTTGCGCCGGTGGTCGATCTCGGGCGGTTCATCGACGCCGTACGATTTGCCGTTCACGCGCATCCGCACGTATCCGGCCCTGCGGATCTCCTCCCAGACACCCTCGTACTTCTCCTGCCCTTTGCGCTCGATCGGCGCGAGGATGTAGATCTTCGTGCCCTCCGCGAGGCCGAGGATCTTTTCGACGATCTCGTCCTTCGTCTGCGTGCCGATGGGGATCTGGCAGTACGGGCAGTAGCGCTGGCCCAACCGCGTGAAGAGGATGCGCAGGTAGTCGTAGACCTCCGTGATCGTGCCGACGGTCGAGCGCGGTGACTTGCTCGTGGTCTTCTGCTCGATGGCGATGGCGGGCGACAGACCCGTGATGCTCTCGACCCGCGGCTTCTGCACTTGGCCGAGGAACTGCCGGGCGTAGCTCGACAGGCTTTCAACGTAGCGCCGCTGCCCCTCGGCGTAGATCGTGTCCATCGCCAGCGACGACTTGCCCGAACCGGACGGCCCGCAGAAAACGGTCATCTCGTCGCGCGGGATGCGCGCGTTCACGTTCTTCAGATTGTGCTGAGATGCTCCTTGGACTTCGAGGTGGGTGAACTCCGGTGTGGCGATGCGCTTCGCGGTTTTCGACTTCGCGGAAGCTTTGACCTTCTTCGGGAAGAGCACCGGCAGCAGCGCTCGACCGGTGTGCGATGCCGCGACCTTCACCAGCGCTTCCGGGGTGCCGACCGCCACGACTTCGCCGCCGCCGCTGCCGCCTTCGGGGCCCATGTCGATGAGCCAATCGGCAGTCTTGATGACGTCCAAATTGTGCTCGATCACGAGGACGGTGTTCCCCGCATCGACGAAGGCGTGCAGCACTTCGAGCAGTTTGCGGATGTCCTCGAAGTGCAGGCCCGTCGTCGGTTCGTCGAGGATGTAGAGCGTCTTCCCGGTGCCGCGGCGGCAGAGTTCCTTCGCGAGCTTCACGCGCTGGGCTTCGCCGCCCGAAAGCGTAGGCGAGGGCTGCCCGAGTTTGATGTAATCGAGGCCCACATCGTGGAGCGTGCTGAGCATCGCGTGGATTTTCGAGACGTTCTCGAAGTGGCTCACAGCCTGGCCGACTTCGAGTTCGAGCACGTCGTGGATACTCTTGCCGCGATACTTAACCTGGAGCGTTTCGTGGTTGAAGCGCCGCCCTTCGCAGATGGGGCAGGTCACCCAGACATCGGCGAGGAAGTCCATCTCCAAGCGGTTCGACCCGTTGCCCTCGCAGGCCTCGCAGCGGCCCCCTTCGCGGTTGAAGCTGAACCGCCCCGCATCGTAGCCGCGGAGTTTCGCATCGCTCATGGCGGCGAAGAGCGAGCGGATTTCATCCCAGACTTTGATGTAGGTCGCGGGGTTCGAGCGCGGCGTCCGGCCGATGGGCGATTGATCGATATCGATCACTTTGTCGACCTGTTCGGTTCCCTCCAGCCGGGTTCCGGGTTCCATATTTTCGGGGTCGTCGGATGCATCCTCTTCGCTGTCGGCTTCGCGTTCGACACCCGAGAGGACGCGGTGCAGGCCGGTGCGCAGAACATCGTTGATGAGGGACGATTTCCCCGAGCCGCTGACGCCCGTGACGACGGTGAACGCCCCCAAGGGAATCTCGACCGTGACGTTCTTGAGGTTGTTGTGCGTCGCCCCGACGACGCGGATCGACTTCTCGGATATGGGTCGGCGCTTCTTCGGAATCGGAATCGACTTCGCCCCGGTGAGATACTGTCCTGTGGGGCTGGCGGGATTCGCAAGGACTTCCGTCGGCGGACCGGCCGCGACGATCTCGCCGCCGCGGATGCCGGGGCCGGGGCCGAAATCGACGAGGAAGTCGGCGGCGCGCATCGTGTCTTCGTCGTGTTCGACCACGAGGACTGTGTTGCCCATGTCGCGCAGGTGCAGCAGGCTCGCGAGCAGTCGTTCGTTGTCGCGCGGGTGCAGCCCGATGCTCGGTTCGTCGAGGATGTAGAGTACGCCGACGAGTCCGGAGCCGATCTGCCCCGCCAACCGGATGCGCTGGGCTTCGCCGCCGGAGAGCGTCGGAGCGGCGCGGTCCAAGCTGAGGTAGTGCAACCCGACGTTGAGCAGGAAGCCGAGGCGGGCGCGGATCTCCTTCAGCAGTTCCCCCGCGATGAACTTCTGCACGGCGTTCAGTGTGCCTTCCATCGTGCCGAACCAGGGCACGAGTTCGCCGAGGGGCATGTGGCCCACCTGCACGAGCGTTTTGTCCCCGACGCGCACGGCCCGCGCCTGCGGATTGAGGCGTTCGCCCTTGCACGAGATGCAGTCCTGCACGCGCATGTACTTTTCGAGCTGCATCCGCTTCGGCCCGGCCGTCACCTTCTTGAACTGCGCGATGAGCTGCGGGACGATTCCCTCCCACTTCCCGCTGTGCTTCCAAACTTTGCCGAAGCGCTGCTTCCATTCCCAGATGATGTGCCGGTCGCCGGAACCTTGCAGCAACAGATTGCGATGCTCGGCCGAGAGTTTGTTCCACGGAATCTTCAAATCGATACCGAGGGAGGTCCCCACACCCTCGTAGATATGCTTGCGCCAGCGACCCATGCCCTTGATCGCGCCGATGAGCGGGATCGCCCCATCGTGCAAGCTCTTCGCCGGTTCCGCGATCAGCAGCTCCGTGGCGAAGCTGTGGATGCGGCCCAAGCCCTCGCAGGCGAGGCACATCCCCATGGGGCTGTTGAAGCTGAATAGCTGGGGCGTCGGCGGCTCGAAGCTCAGATTGCAATGGGTGCAGGCGTAGTGGGCGGAAAGCAGGATGTCCGGCGGCGGGGGTGCGATTTCGGATTTCGGATTTCGGATTTCGGATTTCGCCGCAGCATCGGCTTCGAGCGCGATGATCACATTGCCTTCGGCCAGCGCGAGCGCTTGTTCGACCGCTTCGGCCATCCGCGTGCGCTGGGCGCCGTCGTCCGACTTCAACTGCAATCGGTCGATCACGATCTCGATGCTGTGCTTGATCTTCTTGTCCAAGCGCAGGTCGTCGCTCATGCGGACCACTTCGCCATCGACCCGGGCCCGCACGTAGCCGCGCTTCACCATGTCGGCGAAGAAATCCTGGAAGGCCCCCTTCTGACCGCGCACCACCGGCGCGAGAATGCTGAACCGCGAGCCCTCCGGCAGCGCGGCGATTCGCCCGAGGATTTGCTCGCGCGTCTGCGCGGCGATGGGGCGCTCGCAGACGGGGCAGTGGCCCAATCCGACGCGGGCGTAGAGGACGCGAAGATAGTCCGAAACTTCCGTGACGGTGCCGACGGTCGAACGTGGGTTGCGGGCCGCGCTCTTCTGCTGGATGCTGATCGCCGGCGACAATCCGCCGATGAAATCGACGTCGGGCTTCGGCAGTTGGCCGAGGAACTGCCGGGCGTAATTGGAGAGGCTCTCGACGTAGCGGCGCTGCCCCTCGGCGTAGAGCGTGTCGAAAGCGAGCGAGCTTTTGCCCGAACCGCTGACGCCGGTGAATACGATCAATTTGTTGCGAGGAAGTTCTAAGCTGACGTTGCGGAGGTTGTGCTCGCGCGC
>JAYVTJ010000469.1:0-5577 GCA_043774415.1 Fimbriiglobus sp.
CCATGCCGAACTTCCTCCGCCGCTTCGTTCTCGGAGGCACATACTTCTTCACGGTGGTCACCGAGCGACGCAGGCCCATTCTCACGACCGAAATGGGGCGGCGCGTGCTTCGCAATGCCATCGAGAAGGAACAGGTGCGGAGGCCCTTTGAACTCGTCTCCTGCGTTCTGCTGCCGGATCACTTCCATTCGATCTGGACTCTGCCCGATAATGACGACGACTATCCGATGCGATGGAAGATGATCAAGGAGCGGTTCACCCGGGATTTCATCGCCGCCGGTGGTTCCGATGTGCCGGTGTCGACGCCTAGGAGTTCGAAAGGCGAACGCGGAGTTTGGCAACCCCGCTACTGGGAGCACACTGTCCGCGACGAGGACGATTTCAAGCGCTGCCTCGATTCCATCCACTGGAATCCGGTGAAGCACGGCTACGTCGCCGAGCCGGCCGATTATCCCTGGTCGACGTTTGCGAAGTTCGTCGCACTCGGCGAGTACACGGCCGATTGGGGAACGGGCGAAGTTGACGCGCACATTCCCGGCGCAGAATGGGATTGACCCGTAGGGCGTGGTCGAGTCCGCGAGACCGCCGCTACAATTTGGGGCACGGCGGATCGGGCGACTCGGCGGCATCCACCATTTACAAATCGTGGCGGCGGGTCTCGCGGACTCGACCACGCCCTACGGGGCCACGCTACTTCCTTATCTCCGTGGAGTCTTCCATGCCGCGCTTCCTTTCCGCAATCCTACTCGCCGCATTCGCGGCGGGCGCCGCCTCCGCGCAACCGAGGCCGGTGACGGCCACGCCCGGCGACCAACTGAAGGTCGCCAAGGGCTTCAAGGTCGAGCTGCTCTACTCCGTGCCGAAGGAGGAGCAGGGGTCGTGGGTCTGCATGACCGACCTCCCCGACGGACGGTTGATCGTCTCCGACCAGTACGACAAGGGACTCTTCCTCGTCACGCCGGCGAACGGCATCGACCCGGCGAAGACTTCCGTGAAGCCGATGGATCTGACCTACAAGGGCAAACCCTTCGGCATGGCGCAGGGCCTCTGCTGGGCCTTCGACGCGCTCTACGTGGTCGTCAACGGCAACGGTTCCGGGCTGTACAAGGTGACCGCTTCCAAAAAGGGCGGCGACCTCGACACCGTCGAACTGCTGCGGACCTTCGAAGCCGGAGCCGGGGAGCACGGGCCGCACGCCGTCATCAAGCATCCCGATGGCAAACGGCTGACCGTGGTGTGCGGGAATCAGACGAAGATGGTGAAGTACGACACGACCAAGGTGCCGCCGCACTGGGGCGAGGACCACCTGCTGCCGCGCCTGCCCGACGGCAAAGGGTTTATGGCCGGCGTGATGGGGCCGGGCGGCTGTGTCTACAACGTGACCCCCGACGGCAAGAAGTGGGAGCTGTTCAGCGTCGGTTTCCGCAATCAGTACGACGCGGCGTACGACACTCGCGGCAATCTCTTCACCTACGACGCCGACATGGAGTACGACTTCAACACGCCGTGGTACCGGCCGACGCGCATCTGCCAAGTGACGAGCGGCAGCGAGTTCGGCTGGCGCAACGGCGCGGGCAAGTACCCCGCGTTCTACGCCGACAGTTTGCCCGGCATCTGCGACATCGGGCCGGGTTCGCCGACGGGCGTGACCTTCGGCACCGGGGCGGTGTTCCCGGCGAAGTACCAGGAGGCGTTGTTCGCCTGCGACTGGAGCTACGGCAAGCTGTACGCGGTGCATCTCTCCGACACAGATACCGTGCAGAAGGGCACTGCCGAGGAGTTCATCTCGGGGACGCCGCTGCCGCTGACGGACATCGTCGTGAATGCGAAAGATGGGGCGATGTACTTCACGATCGGCGGTCGCAAGACGCAGAGTGGGCTCTACCGCGTGACCTACACCGGCTCCGAAAGTACGGAGGCCCCACGCTTCCCGAAACTCCAGACATTCCACCGCTCCGACATGGAACGGCTGCACGCGTCGCAAACCGAATTCAAGCCGGTCTACGTGCAGAAACAATTGAAATCCGACGATCGCTTCCTGCGGTTCGCGGCCCGCGTTGCCCTCGAACACCGCGATCCCAAGATCTGGGCCGACCAAGCGCTCGCCTACGAGGAACCGACCGCGAAGATCACCGCGCTCCTCGCCCTCACCCGCGTCAGCGCCGATTGCCCGTCGCACATCAAACCCACCAGCCCGAAGCCCGACCCCGCCCTGCGCGGCAAGATCCTCACCTCGCTCGGCAAACTGGACTTCGCCAAGCTCACCGTCGAACAGCGGCTCGAACTCGTCCGCGTCTACCATGCCCTGTTCAACCGCTTCGGCATGCCGACCGACGACGAGCGCACGGCGTGGCTCGCGAAGTACGAGCCGAGCTTCCCGACGGGCAACCGCTTGGTCGATGGCGAACTCCTCCAAGTGTTCGTGTACCTCCAAGGGGAGAAGGCCGCGACGAAGGGCGTGAAGCTCCTCCAAGAAGGAGCGACGCAAGAAGAGCAGCTCGAATACGCCCGCGCCCTGCGGATGCTGAAGGCCGGCTGGACTCCGGAATCTCGCAAGGGCTACTTCGAGTGGTTCGTAAAGGCGCAGACCTACAAAGGCGGCGCCAGCTTCGGCCGGTTCGTCGAGATGATGAAGGAAGACGCGGTGAAGACGCTCAGCGCCGAGGAGAAGGTCGCGCTGAAGCCGATCCTCGAAGCGAAGGCGGAGGCGTCGAACTTGGTCGTGCTCAAGCCCCGGCCGTTCGTGAAGAAGTATGCGCTCGACGAACTCGTGCCGATGGTCGAGAAGGGCCTGAAGGCCGGCGGTCGCGACTTCGACGCCGGTCGCAAGATGTTCGCCGCGACGAGCTGCTTCGCCTGCCACCGCTACGACAACGAAGGCGGCGCGGCCGGGCCGGACCTCACCGCCATCGCCGGGCGCTTCAGCCAGAAGGACCTGCTCGAAAGCATCGTCGATCCGAGCAAGGAGATTAGCGATCAGTACGGCGCGGTGGAGATCGACACGCTCGACGGCAAGAAGGTGGTGGGGCGCATCGTGAATCTCAACGGCGACAACATCATGGTGAACACCGACATGCTCAACCCGAACGGGCAGGTGACGGTGAGCCGCAAGGACATCGATCTGATGAAGCCGTCGAAGCTCTCGATGATGCCGGCGGGCCTGCTCGACACGCTGAAGGAGGAGGAGCTTCTGGATCTGCTGGCGTACCTGCTGTCGCGGGGCGACCGCAAGCACGCGATGTTCGGGAAGAAGTAGGCGGCGCGGTGCGCCTCTGCGATAATGGGTCATGCCCGCCGGGAGAGGAGCCGCGAATGCCCACCGCCACGCCGACGGTCTTCTACCCCGAATCGGACGGACTCCCGATAGCGGAAAACACCGTCCAGTTCGACTGGATTTCGCTGCTGAAGTGGAACCTCGATGTCCTGTTCCGCGCCCGCGCCGACGTCTTCGTCGCGGGGGATAACTTCATCTACCCCGTCGAAGGGGACAACAAACTCCGTCTGGCGCCGGATGTCTACGTCGCGTTCGGCCGCCCGAAGGGCCGGCGCGGGAGCTACCGGGTCTGGGACGAGGGGGGCGTCTTCCCGCAGGTGATCTTCGAGGTGCTTTCACCGTCGAACCGCACCGGGGAGATGCAGAAGAAGCAGGAGTTCTACGACCGCCACGGCTCCGAGGAGTACTACGTCCTGCAGCCCGACGGCGAAATGTACCTCGAAGGCTAGCGCATCGGCGGGAAGCTGGAGCTGATCCCGTACGACGACATGATCGATTACGTCAGCCCGCTGCTCGGCGTCCGCTTCGTCACGCGGAGCGGAATCGTCGAAGTGTACGGCCCGGACGGCAAGCTCTGGGACACGCCGCTCGGGATGATCGTCGAGGCGAACGCACTCGTCGAAAAAGCCGAAGAGCGCGCCGAAGAAGCGGAGGAGAAGGCCGACCTTATGCGGACCGACCGCGACCGGATGCAGGCCGACCGCGACCGCGTGCAAGCCGAACGAGATCGGGCGACGGCGACAGCCCTGCGGCTCGCGGAGAAGCTCCGCGAACTCGGGGTCGATCCCGGCGCAGTCTGAGGGTTCCTTTCCGCTACGGCTTCGAACTCAGTTCGAATTTCAAGCGGTTCGATCCCGGCTTCACGTCCGCCTCCAAACCGCTCGTGTCGAAGCCGGCGTACTTCTTCGGCGTCAGCAGCTTGGCCTGCTCCTTCGACCCCATCTGCGGCACGGTCGAAGCCGACACCGACACGCGGTATTTGCCCGCCGCCAGCCCATCCTTCTGGCCGGTGCCGACCGTGAATTCGCCGTCCTTCACCTGGCCGTAGGCGGTCGGCCCGCCGTTGGTCGGCTCGAAGGTGATGCTCGCGTCTTTGAGGGGCGCGCCGTCGAGCGCGACGGTGCCGGAGCAACTGCCCCAGTCGCCGCCGCAGCCGGCGGTCGCCAGGGCGAGGGCCGCCGCGAGAATCGCGGGGAGTCGGATGCGCACGGGTCTCTCTCCGGGGATCGTCAGGGGATCGCGACCGCTTCGCCGCCGGCGCGGGTGCAGAGCTGCTGGTAGAGTAGCCGGTTGATCGAATCGGAGATCATGCGGACGGAGCCGTCGGCGAGGCAGAAGTTGGCGCCGCCGGTGTGCTTGCTGCGGAACGAAATGACGCGCGGCCAGTTGGACGGATCCGAGGGTTTGGGGAAGAAGTTGAGCGGGGCGTGGGAGCTGGCGTAGTCGCCGTTCGAGTAGAACGCCGCCGAGTGGATGTTCTCCGCCGGGACGTCCTCGCCGACCATGAGGGTGTTGCTCGTGCCGTCGGTGATGGCGACGAGCGTGATCTTGACCAGGTCGCTGTTGCGAAAGAAGAGGCCGGTCGGGAGCGTGTTGTAGTGGTTGTCGATCGTGCCGGAGGGGCTGTCGGGCCAGCCGCCGCCCATGTTGCTGGTGCCGATCACGCCCTTGTAGCTCGTCACGGCGACGGTGATCCCGCCCCACTGGGCGCAATTCGTCGAGGTGCGTGGAGAGGTGTCGGAGGGGCAGTTCAGCACCCGGAGCTGCGTCGCCATCTGGGTCTGGCAGTTCATCAGGCCGCCGCCGGAGAACATGTCGCCGGCGCGCGACGGTTCGAACTGCGCGTAGAGGGCGTTCTGCTCGAGGTAGGGCAGCGATTCCAGAATCCAGCCCCGGCCCGTGCGCGGGGCCGGCCCGCCTTCGGCCCACGGCGAAACGCTCGTCGGCAGGTTGCCCTTCGTGTCGTGGTGGTTGTGGATGGCCAAGCCGTACTGCTTGAGGTTGTTCGTGCAGCTCATGCGGGCCGCGGCCTCGCGGACCTTCTGCACCGCCGGCAGGAGCAGGCCGATGAGGATCGCGATGATCGCGATCACCACGAGCAGTTCGATGAGGGTGAAGCCGACCCGTTTCGGAATGGCCACGATACACCTCGACGATGGGGAAATGGAAGGAACCGATGAAAGGGAGTGAGATGGGGCGGTAAACCCGCGCCGGCGGAATCGCAAGCGGAAAGTGAAGTGTGCTGCGTCGTAGGGCGCGGTCGAGTCCGCGAGACCCGCCGCGCCCCCGTTTGGGATGCGGTG
>JAYVTJ010000470.1:0-4601 GCA_043774415.1 Fimbriiglobus sp.
ATGAGGGGTTGATTCCGCACGCTCCCTTCCATCAATCCCGGCACCCGCGTCGGCACCGCGATCTCGGCTTCGAGCTTGCGGTACTCGTCGATGAGGGGCTTGACGGTTTTCAACTCGGCGAGCTTGTTCGGGAGCAAGCCTTCTTCCATACACTTCTCGAGCAGGGCCGCTTGGAAGTCGGTGAGTGACCCGGCCTGCCACGCCTTCACCGCCTCCATGATCGAACCCACATATTGCCGGGCGAGTTCGGCGCTCGAGGTCGGTTCATCCTTCTGGAGTGCCGCATAGATCGGACCGAGATACTCGCGCAACTCCGGCGGGCCTTTCGAGCCCTTGCGGACCAGCACCGCTTCGCGGATTCCGAACCACGACCGCGGCGAAGGGTTCACCATCAGCGGGGCATCCTGCGCCCCCGCGAGTTCGATGTGGATGTCGTCGCCGGTCCAGTAGGCGAGGTCGAACTTCTGCCAGTGCCATTGCGGCCCGAGCCGGACAACGGGGAAGACGGTCCCATCACGCGGGTAGTCTTGCACGACGTAGCGCAGGCTCGCCCCGCCGTCGCCGGCGACGCGCACCCAGAGTTCGGATTCCCCGCTGAGCTTGAACGAGGGCGATTCGAAGCGGGCCGCGTGCTTCGTGGATAGGCCGTGGGAGTAGACTCCGGCGGGGTAGATCCCCGCGAGTGCCCGGTCGCCGATGAGCGCGACGGCGAACTCGCCGGCGGGCGTCGGTTTGTCCGGGAGTCCTGTGCCCTGCCTGAACCATTTCGCTGCTCCAGCTTCATCCCCGAGCTTCCATCGCTGGGACCCGATCCCTCGCTCGAATGCTTCGCGGTCGTTCTTGCTCCTTTCTCCGTCCACCGTCAGTCGGTTCAAAGCTTCATGGAATTTGGCTTTGTCCCCCTCGATGGCGCGCGATTGAAACAGCGGGTGGAGTAGCGCGGTCGGCTTGTCCGCCCGTTTCACGGGGCCGTTGGCGTCCAGCAGCGATGCCTCCAGCGCCTCGGCGCTTTCGAGCCAGCTCTCGGCGATGGCCTTGCGGATCTTCGGCTTCAGCGCCGCAAGTTCCGCCTTGTTCTTCTCCAGCACCTCCGGGCTATCGATGGCGAGGCGGCCGGGCCGGTTCGAGGCGAGCACGCCGAAGAGGGCCGTGTAATCTTTCTGGCCGATGGCGTCGAACTTGTGATCGTGGCAGCGGGCGCAGGCGACCGTGAGGCCGAGGAAGGCCTTCGTGAAGGTGTTGATCTCGTCGTCGATGAAGCGGACTTTCTCTTCGAGCGCATCGGTCGGGGCGAAGCCGTGGAAGACCATGCGCCAGTGGGCCGGGCCGATGGCCGACTCATTGAGCTTGCCGACGATGCGGGGCTTCGCCAGGAGATCCCCGGCGACATGCTCGCGCACGAGCTGATCGTACGGCACATCGGCGTTGAGCGCGCGGATGAGGTAGTCGCGGTAGTGCCAAGCCCCGGCGATCTCGGGGTCGCCTTCGCTGCCGTGGGAGTCGGCGTAGCGCGTCCAGTCCATCCAGTGCCTGGCCCAGCGCTCGCCGAAGCGCGGACTCGCCAGCAGGTGATCGACGAGAGCTTTATAGCCGCCATCGATGCGCGTCAACTTCGCTGTCCACACGTCCGATTCGGCCGGTGTCGGCGGCAGGCCGACGAGCGCGAAGTAGAGCCGGCGCACGAGCGTCGCCGAATCGGCCGGGGCGTTCGGTTCGAGTTTGTTCGCCTTGAGTTTGTCCGCGACGAACCGGTCGATGGGGTGCTTGGCCCACTCGGTTTCCGGCGGCGGTTCCGAATTCCGAATCGGCTGGAAGCTCCACCATTTCTTGCGGGTTTCGAGTGTCGTCGCCCATGAAGTCGCCTTGCCGAGTTCCTCGGCCGTCGGCGGTTTATCGCGCGGGTCGGGCATCCCGAGGGCGATCCACTTTTCGAAATCGGCGACGATCTTGGCATCGAGCTTCGGCCCGTTCTTCGGCATCGCTTGCCCTTCGACCTCGTGCCGGAGAACCCGGAGCAGCAGGCTTTTCTCGGGCTTCACCGCGACGGCGATGACGCCGCTGGTGCCGCCCTTCAGAGTCGAGGCGCGGTCGTCGAGGGCGAGACCGCCTTTGGAAGTCTTCGCCGAGTTGTGGCAGGCGTAGCACTGCTCGACGAGCACCGGTCGGATCTTGGTTTCGAAGAACTCGAGCTGCGCCGCCGGGATCGGCTCCGCCGCACTCGCAGATGAGGACAATCCGATGACCGCTGCGGAAAGAAATCGCAGGGCGCAGCGGAAGAGGGTCGAAGGCATTCGTACATCCTGTCCCCCCTCTCTGCTTCGGAGAGGGGGCTAGGGGGTGAAGTCTGCGTCCGAATATCGATGCGTCCAGTGTCCCGGCGAACGATCATCGGATCAATCTCTATTTCGAGATTGAGTCGATGGACAAGAGTGCGGCGAGCCCCTCTGCGGGAGTCGCATCCACACCGATTCCCTGCTCCGCCGTGAAGGGGCCGACCCGCGTCCGGCGGAGCGTCTGCACGAGACCGCCGACGCCGAAGAGCGCACCGAGATCGCGGGCGATGCTCCGGATATACGTCCCCTTGCCGCAGTCGATGCGCAGGTCGAGCCACGGCCAATCGTAGTTCAACAGTTCGATGGCATCGACGCGGACGACGCGGGGCTTGAGTGCGACTTCGATCCCCTTCCGCGCCGAATCGTAGGCCCGCACGCCTTCGACCTTCAGCGCCGAGAATTGCGGCGGAAGCTGCTCGATTTCGCCGATGAACCGAGCGAGCGCCGTTTCCAGATCGCGCCGGATCGGAATGGTCGTGGCCGGCAATTCCACAATCTCCCCATCGGCATCGTCGGTATTGCTCGTCGCCCCGAGGCGGATGCGGGTCTCGTACTGCTTCGGCATCGCCTGTACGCGGTCGGCCAGTTTCGTGGCCTCACCGATGCAGAGCACGAGTACGCCCGTGGCGAGCGGATCGAGCGTGCCCGTGTGGCCGATCTTCGTTCTGCGCGGGAACCAGCGCTGGACGCGGTTCACGCAATCGCGCGAAGTCATGCCGGCCGATTTGTCGATTACGAGGAAGCCGTTCATGAATCGTCTCGACCTTCCGACTTCATCATCAGCGAGATGAGGACAGTATCCTTCCGTCCCCGGCAGCCGAGGCTCTTCCAGAACTTCAGTCCGTCGGCATTGTCGCTTTTGAGCTGCACATGCACGCGGCTCATCTCTTCGGCGTGCAGCGCGGCCAAGCACGCTTCCACGAGCCGGTGGCCGATGCCGCGCCGGCGATGCGATGAGAGCACCCCGAGGTGGTGGAGGTAGCCGCGCCGGCCGTCGTGTCCGCAGATGGCGACGCCGATGATCGCCTCCCGTTCGCAGGCCACTTGGCTGCACTCCGGATTGCGATCCAAGAAGCTCGCCAGACCGGCGATCGATTCGACTTCCCGCGAGTTCACGGGGCTCGTCCCTTGCCAGAGGGCGAGTGCCGCCGGTATGTCTTCCGTGCGGAGCGGGCGAATCGTCGCCATGGAATCGATCCCCCCAGCGAGGCGGTGCCGGCGTGACGGGTCGCACCTGCGTAATTTACAACCCCGCCGCGGGCCGCGGGCGCGCGAAAGCGAAAATCGACGCGACTCGCCGCTGGGCCGGGCCGGATGCGGAGCTGATCCCGACCGCTGGGCCGGGCCATGCGATCGAACTCGCGCGGGCGGCGGCGCTCGCCGGCTGCGGCAAAGTCGTCGCGGCCGGGGGCGATGGCACCGTCCATGACGTCGCCAACGGACTGCTGCAAGCGGACCGTGCGGGCGTGATCCTCGGTGTCTGGCCGCTCGGGTCGAGCAACGATTACGCCTTCGCCCTCGGACTGCTCCCGTGGTTTGCACAGCGCGGCGAAGGGTTCACACTCGGCGCGGGCGCGGTGGATGTCGGCATCGTCCGCATCCGGGGGCACTCGCGGTGCTTCGTCAACTGCGCCGGCTTCGGCTTCAACGGCATGGTCGCTCTCGAAGCGAAGGGGATCCGCCGGTTGAAGGGCATGCCGCTCTACTCGCTGGCGTTCGTGCGGGCGATGCTCTGGCATTACCGCACTCCGATCCGCACGGCGACCTTCGACGGCGTCGCGGTCGAGGGGCCGACACTCTCGGTGAGCGTGAATCTCGGCGTCCGCGAAGGAGGCTTCCCGATCACCCCGGCCGCGAAGCTGGACGACGGGCTGTTCGACACCCTCCACGTCTCGGCCATGAAGCGGTGGCAGATGGGCCGCTACCTCCCCGGCTTCATGCGCGGCCGCGTGCCGACGCACCTGCCATACCTTACCCCGCGGCTGTGCCGCAGCGTGAGCAGCATCGGTCCGGAGCCCATCTGCATCCATGCGGATGGCGAGATCGTCTGCGTTCCCGCCGATGGGGTCCGTGCGGTGGAAATCGAACTGCTGCCGAAGCGGTTGCTCGTGGAACGGGCCGCGGCGCTGGATACTCAGTGATGGGGGATTTCGACTCGGCACCAGCCGAGATCGAGGCAGGTCGTGTTGGAGGCATCACTGCGGAAGTAGCGCGGGTGCAGGGAGTAGATGACGAAGCGGCCGTCCTTGCGATCTTCGACGAGGCCCG
>JAYVTJ010000471.1:0-1937 GCA_043774415.1 Fimbriiglobus sp.
CGAAGCTCTTGAGCACCCAGCCGAGCGAGAGCATCGTGAGGATTTCGGCGATCTGCCCGAGCTTCATCACCGAGCCGGCCCAGTTCACGGGGATGCCGACCGGCCCCGCGAGGAAGTCGAACGTCCAGAAAAAGTAGCTCTGGTGTACGGCCGCATCGATGAAGGTCACGAAGAAGAGCACCGCGACGAAGGGCTTCTTCAGCAGCTTCATCGCCTTCAACCACGCCAGCGAATCCCCGGCCTGAGCCGGCTTCGGCGGCGTGTGCGGCAGCAGCAGACTGAACGCGGCCAGCACAAGCGAAGCCCCCCCCGCCACGAGGAAGACGTAGCGTTTGCCCGACAAACCCGCAGCGCCGCCGAGCGGTGTGCCGAGCGCTTTGCCGAGCCAGTCGAGTGTGCCGGTGGTCTGCATCGCGTTCACCGCCGTCCAGTCGATGAGGATGAAGATGAACGGCCAGCTCGCGGCGATCCAGCCGATGGTGCCCCAAAGCCGCACGGGGCCGAACTGCTTTTCGGGATTCGTGAACGCGGTGAAGGCGATGGAATTCGTGATCGAGATCGTGGGCACATAGAAGACCGAGTGCAGCAGCATCAGCAGGAAGAAGGGCCAGAAGGGGGCCAGCGGAGTCTTGGCGTCGCCGACCAAGTTGCCGCCTTCGGACTCGGTGATCGTGAACGTTGTAGAGAATCGGGGATCTTTCAGCTTCTTTTCGACCCGCTCCTCGGCCGTCGCCCGGTCGTACGTCTCGGCGTCTTCGCGGAACTTATCCCACTTCACATCGAGGCCGTCGATTCTGATCGGCGTGCCGTCCGCAGTCTTGCCGACGCCCTGCGTATCGCTGTCGCCGCGTCCGGTGATCGATCCGGAATTGAACTCGCCGGGATTCGTCCCGAGCGGCGTTTGCAGGAAGAAAAGTCCGAGAATCGCCAAGCCGCCGATCAGGTGACTCGCGGCGAGGAACTTCTCGGCGGCGAACTTGCGATCGACGAATTGCGTGCTGAAGAAGAGCGCGACGATTGCGCCGATGTTGAACGCGCCTAAGACGAGGCTGTTCATCCACCACTCGGTGAACTTCAGGCCGGGGATGTACGAGAAGCCGATTTCGAACCAGGCGCCCCAGATGAAGAACTGGAGGAACATCATGATGCTGAGCTTGACCATCAACCCCGAGGCCGGGGAGTGAGCGGAGTTCGTGATCGGGGCGGCCATGCGGGAGAAACTCCGGATTCGGGCGGGACAATGCGCAGAATGGTAATCGAACGCCGGCCCGCGGCAATCGGAAACCGCGCGGCCCGCGTATAATTCCGGAGATGACCCCGCGCTACACGACCCTCGTCTTCGACTTCGACGGCACCCTCGCCGACTCGTTCGCGTCGGCCGTCGCCATCTTCGCGCGCATCGGCCCGAGCCTCGGCTTGAAGCCGCTCGCCGACCCGGAACTCGCCCGCGCGATGCCCACGAAGCAGCTCCTCAAGCAGATCGGCGTGAGCTTCTGGAAGCTCGGCCGCGTCGTGCGGGCATATCAAGCCGCCGCCGCGGACGAGGCGCACGACCTCAAACTGTTTGCGGAGTGGCCCGAAACTCTGCGCTCTCTTGCGGCGGGTGGAGTGCGGCTCGGCATCCTTTCGTCGAACCGGGAAGATACGATCCGCACATGCCTGCGGGCCAACGGCGTCGAAGAGCTGTTCGCGTTCGTCGTCGGCTATCCGAAGCTCTTCGGAAAGGCGAAAGCGCTGCGGCGAATCATGAAGCTCCATCGGATCGCGCGGGAGAAGCTGCTCTACGTCGGCGACGAGACGCGCGATGTCGACGCGGCACGCAAAGCGAAGGTGGCCATGGCCGCCGTCGGCTGGGGTTTTCAAGCAGCGGCGGTGCTGCTGGAGGCGAAGCCGACGCACTTCGTCGCGGAGCCAGGGGAGTTGATGGGACTGCTTTC
>JAYVTJ010000472.1:0-3506 GCA_043774415.1 Fimbriiglobus sp.
CCCCGTCCTCGGGCTGCTCGGCCTCGCGTTCTACGGCGCCTACTTCACGCTCCCCGTCGAAGCCGGCACGCCGCGCCGACTGCTGTTTTCTTGGTTCGACCCCGAAACGCTCTCGACGAAGCGCGAGTCGATCCCGAGCGACGACCGCTACCGCGCGGCCACGATCCTCGGCATCCTCGGCGTCGCCGCGGTACTCATCGCCCTCGGCCGGACGGTCGCCCCCGGCGTGCTGCACGACGGCCCGAGCGCCCTGCGGAAGGTCAGCCAAGCGTACGATTCGTGGAAGGTCTTCGGCCGGGCGCTGATGATCCTGCTGGGCCTCGCGGGGCTGCTGGCGCTGCGGGCGAAGTCGCAGCCCCTCTGGATCCGCGTCTCGGTCGCGCTCGTCGGGATCGCCTGGGCCGCCGCCTTCATCTGGGGCAGCTTCGCGGCCCCCGTGACCAAAGCCCCCGAGCCGTACCTCGTGCCCTACGGCATCAGCCTGTTCGGCATCGGCGCGGCCTTCGTCGGCGTCGCCGTGCTGACCTCGTCCGACTCGCACCTCGTGGTGCTGACGCGCCGGGAACTGGCGGCGTTCATCTACTCGCCGATCGCCTACATCGTCCTCGCGGTCATGGCGATGTCCTCGGGGCTGGGGTACTACTTCTTCATCGACGCCCTCACGGGCGCGCCGCCCGGATCGGTCATCCCCGAGCCGATCGTGCGCAACTACCAGACGCTCACGATCTTCGCGGCGTTCCAGACCATCCTCCTCGTGCCGCTGCTGACGATGCGGACTTTCAGCGAAGAGAAGCGCACCGGCACGCTCGAGGTGCTGCTGACCGCCCCGGTCCGCGAATCGACCATCGTCCTCAGCAAGTTCATCGCGACCTGGATCTTCTTCATGCTGAGCTGGGCGCCCGCCGCCATCTACCTCATCGGCTTCCGGATCGTGGGCGGGCAGCCGTTCGACTTCAAGCCGCTGCTGAGCTACTACGTCGCGCTCGGCGCCTGCGGGGCCTCGTTCGTCGCCCTCGGCATTTTCTTCTCGAGCCTGACGAAGAACCAGATCGTCGGAGCCGCGATCACCGGGGCGATCGTCTTCGCCCAACTGCTCACGTTCCTGCTGAGGGAGTCGCTCTCCGAGTACTTGCCCGCGGGCGTGCGGGCCGCCGTCGGCAAATTCGACTTCCTCACGCTCTGGAACCAAGCGCTCGGCGGCTCCCTCACCGTCGCCAATATCGTGCTCCAGCTCTCCCTCGGCGTCTTCTGGATCTTCCTGACGATCAAAGTGCTGGAAATCCGCAAGTGGGGCTGACCGCCCGTAGAAGGAACCCGACGCGATGACCCCGCCTCCGACCGACCCGGCCGCCCAGGCTTTCGACCCGCTGCTGCGGAACCGCCCGACCGTGGGCTACGTCCTCGGCGCGCTCGCCGCCCTCTTCCTCGCCGGCGGCGGCTACTGCTTCTACAAGGCCTCCGCCGAACCGCCGAAGGCCGAGAAGGTCGAGAAGTCGCCCGACGACAAGCCGCTGCTGAAAGAGGACGCCGACTCCGACACGAAGCTCGAACGGCCGCACGTCACGGAGTTCATCCTCGGCGGCATCGTCGGCCTGATCTGCGCGCTCGCCGCCGGAGCGGGCGCGGGGATCGTCCTCGGCGGGGTGCCGTTGGCCGACGCCGCGGGCCGGCGCTCCGACCGCCTGCTGGTGTTCGCGGTCGGCGGAGTCATCGGCGCCGCGCTCATGCTGCTCGGCTTCGCGCTCTTCTACCTCTGGTTCTCCGAACTGTCGAAGTGGCTCGGCCAAGCCGACAAAGCCGAGCCGCTCAAGCCGCTGCTCGCGGTGCTGGCGCTGCTGCTCGGCGCCGGGGTGCTCTTCGCGGCCGTGCAGCCGCTGCGGGCCGAGGAGCGCAACGACGTGCTGCTGCGCCGCATCGTCTACGGGACGAACTTCTTCCTCACGGCCCTGCTGCTCGTGGTCGCGCTCGTCTTCGTGAACGTGCTCGCCACGCTGAAGCTCCCCTCGAAGCTCGACACCACCGAGACCGGATTCTTCACGCTGTCGCCCACGACGAAGGACTACCTCGGCGGCCTCGACAAGGAGATCGTGATCATCACGACGATCCCCGAAACGCGCGAAGGGGCCGACATCCTGCGGGTGCTGAGCGCCTTCGCGGAGGCGAACCCCAAGCAGGTGAAGGTGAAGGCGCTCTCGCTGACGCTCGACAAGACCGAAATCGCGTCCCTCAAGGCGAAGTTCCCGACCGCCGACATGCTCGACGCGACGGGCCGCGGCAACTTCGGGCTGATCGTCGCGGTCGGCCCGGACGAGAAGCGCTACAGCTTCATCCAGATCGAAGAACTCCTCGGCCGCGAAACGGCCGCACGGGGCCAACCCCCGGGTCGCAAGACTCTCCAGTGCGAACCCCGGCTCATCCGCGAGATCCTGTTCCTCACCGAGAACAAGCGGAAACCGGTGGTCTACTTCACGCAGGGGGCCGGGGAAGTCTCGGTCGAGCCGCCGGCGCCGGGCGAGCGCAATGCCCGCACGGGCGAACAACTGAAGCAGGCGCTCATCGGCGACTACTGCGAGGTGAAGCCGCTGCGCTTCCCGGCGCTCGCCGTCGATCCGAAGGTGCCCGACGACGCCACCGTCGTGATCGTCGCCGATCCGACGGCAAAGTTGTCCGAGAGTACGGTGGCCGCGCTCGGGCAGTACATGGCGACGCCCCGGCCCGATGGCTCGAAGGGCAAGCTCCTCGTGATGGCCGGCGCCCGCCGCGATCCGGGCAAGCCGGCGATCCTCGCCATCGGGATCGAGAAGCTCCTGATGGAGTACGACATCGACCTCCGGGATCGCATGCTCTACGCCCAGCCGACGCAGGAGTATCCGCCGCAGCGCCTCGTGGCGGTCGTGGCGCCGGCGATGCTCTCGTCGAAAAACACCATCGCGCTCACCTTCGCCGACGCCGGATTCGTCCTCTCCGAAGTGCGGCCCTTGGCCGTGGGGAATCGCGCGGCGCGGAGCCCCGCGAAGTCTCTGTTCATCGCGGGCGAAGATCGGGTGACGTGGGTCGAGCCGAGCGTGGCCGCGAGTCCGATGGATGCGTACCGCACGGTCATCGCGCTGGATCAGGCCGGTCGCCGCGATCTGATCGCTGCGAAGGAAGTCAGCGACAAGTTCCGCACCGTCGCCGCCATCGCCTCGGAACCCGAACCGGAGCGCCCCGGCTCGACGGAGCCGCCCAAGACGATCAACCGCGTCGTGGTCTTCGGCTACGGCGGATTCGAGGACAGCGAGCAGCAGGGCGGCCGCGCATTCCAGGCCGAGGTCGTCAGCGCATCGGTGAACTGGCTGCGCGACCGTCCCGCCGTGGCGAACGAGGGCGCCAAGCCCTACGGCGTCTACACGCCGAATCCGAAGTTCGACTGGACGCGCGGCGTCACGCTCCCCGTGCTGCTCGTGATCCTCGGCATCGCCGCGGTCGGCCTCGGCCTCTGGGTGATCCGGCGGCGGTGAAGTGAC
>JAYVTJ010000473.1:0-3175 GCA_043774415.1 Fimbriiglobus sp.
TCCGACTCGCCGCCACCTTCATATTGCAGACCCACCTGGCAGAAACCGAGTTGAAATGATCGGTGACTGTAGCAAGTGCTGTCACGCTCGGTTGCGGCAGATTATCTCTCAGTGCCAAATCTGATGCTGCACACCCGTCGTAAGGACCCCCGCTTGCGAGGCGAGGCATTTCGGGATACCCTTTCCGAACCGGCGTGACGGAGAGATATGGTGCCGAGCAGCGTATTCCTCCAATTCGATCTGCCCGATCCCGCGGTGTGGTTTTACGCCTCGATGGTGCTGGCCGTGGCGATCTACTTCCAATTCGGCCGCATCCTCTGCCTGCGGAATCTCGATCTCCTCGGACTCTTCCTGTTCGCCCCCGGCTTCCTGCTGATCGAAGACGCCCACCGCTATGCGAAGGGCGCGCCCCGAGACGCTTCGGTCGCCTTCTTGGGCTACGTCTGGCTCATCGCGGCGTCCGGCTTCTGGTTCGGCCGCAGCCTGCTCGATGTGACCGCCGTGAAGCGGCCGCGCGTCGCCGTCAACTTGAGTCCGACAGGGCTTTTCTGGATCGCCATCGCCCTCCTGGTGGGCTTGAGTGTCGCCACGGCGGTGCAGCGGGTGGAACCGGAGACCGTGGGCAAGCGGCCCGCGCAGCTCGACGGGATCGAGGGGGGTGTCGCCGCCGCGGTCAACCAGGACCTGCCCGCCGGAGTGAAGGGCTACGTGGGCCGCGGTATCGCGATCGCGTGTCAGATCGCCGTGGTGGTGCTGCTGATCCTCATCGGGGCCATCCACTTCCGCGAGTTCGCGACGGGCGTGAGCGCGGCCGCACTCTACTTGCTCCTGCCCGTCACGAGTTACCGATTCGATCAATCGCACCACGTTTGGCCGACGGCGCTGCTGCTCGGCGCATTCCTCTCGTACCGGCGACCCATCGGTGCGGGGGTGCTGTTCGGCATCGCGGTGGGCACCTCCTTTTTCCCCATCGTTCTGCTGCCGGTCTGGCTCCAGTTCTACCGCGGACGCGGGCAGGGCGTTTTTCTGGCTTGGTCCGCGGGCTTCACCCTGCTCGGTCTGGCGGCCACCGTGCCTGCGCTGGTCTTCGGCGGCGAGTTCACCTCCGGTATCTGGCAGACGCTGAACCTCGCCGACTGGCAGCCGTGGGGAATCGCGAAGTCCGAGGGGATCTGGGGCGGGGTCTACTGGGCATACCGCTTGCCGGTGTTCATTGCATTCGTCGCCCTCGCGCTCGGTTCGGCGTTCTGGCCGACGGCCCGCGATCTCGGCCAATTGCTCGCGGCCAGCGCCGTGCTGCTCATCGGCATCCAGTTCTGGTTCGCCGACTGCGGTGGTGCGTACGTCCTCTGGTACGCGCCGTTTCTGATCCTGATGATCCTGCGGCCGACGACGACCGACCTGCAGCCGCCGGTGCCGGAGCACGCCCGTCTGCTCGGCTGGCTGCGGCGGCGGCGGGCACCCGCGGTCGCGCCGGCGCCGAGTCTCGCAGTGTAGGCCGATGCGGCAGATCGCCGGGGGTGCCTCCCGAATTGCGGCGGCGGGTCTCGCAGACTCGACCACGCCCTACGGCACCGCCAAATTCGGGAGGCACACCGTCGATCAGAGTCTTCACTGGCGAATGAACAACCGGACGGACGACGGACAGAAGCATCAAAAGGGTGATCCGAAAGTCAAAGGCTGAGCGACTCCGAGCATGAGGCTACTGCGCGCAATTCTTCCGGTGGGCATCGTCGCGGTCATCGCCGCGGTGCCGCTGCTCCACAAAGTCAATCGCGTGGCGACGGTGCGCAACCTGCGCACCGTCGATCCGGGTGCGCTCTACCGCAGCGGGCAGATGAGCCCCGAAGCGTTCGAGCGCGTCGTGCGCGAGCGCGGCATCCGCACCGTGATGTCGGTCCGCGATGCGCGTGTGTCGGGGAGCGAGCAGTCGGACGACTTCGAACGCGAATACTGCGAGGCGACGGGCCGCAAGTTCCACCGCCTGCCGATCCCCGACTGGGAAGTGCAGGGCGGCGCGATCCCCGGCGAGGAGACGGTGCGGATCTATTTGAACTTGCTCGAGAAGCCCGAAGAAACCCCGCGGCCGATCCTCATCCACTGCTTCGCCGGCGAGCACCGCACCGGCGCGATGGTGGCCATCTACCGGATGGAATACGATGGCTGGCGGAACGACGAAGCCATCGAGGAAATGACCGCCGTCGGCAACATCCGCACGACCTATGCGAAGAGCCTGCTGATGTACCTCGGCAACTACACCCCCGCCCGCAAGCCCGCTGGCGACCCGACCGGAAAGCGATAGTCTGAGCATCTGCGAGGGTGGCGGAATTGGCAGACGCACAAGATTTAGGTTCTTGCGGCCGCAAGGCCGTGGGGGTTCAAGTCCCCCCCTTCGCACTCATCGAATCGGCCTGATTTCCTAGGGCTTTTGTGCAATGGCTGGGCAATGTTGCGGTCGCCCTGCAAAGTGATTGTACACTGGATTCACTGCCCCAAAAAGCGAATTCACTGCCCCAAAACCGGAATTCACTGCCCCATTCACTGCCCCGAATCCAAGAAATCCCCCGCTCTTGTCCGACGGACAATTCAGGGGATTTTGGGGACGGTTTTCTCGGCGGCTCGGTTTCTCCCCCGGAGCGATCTCGGGCGATTTGGGGGACGGTTTTCTAGGTTCGCTTCCAAAGCGGGTTGACCGCGTACACCTCGGGCACCGGCCCCGGGCGTCCGGCGCCGGTCGGATCCATCGGCCGGATGTACCCGTGATCGGTCAGCACTTTGAAAACGTCCGTCAGCGCATCCGTGCTCGTCACATCACGCCGATCCTTCAGTTGCTGGAATGCCTCGGTGCGGCTGAAGGCGACTTTCGCCGGGTCATCGGTGAGCCAGCGGATCACCCGCTTGGCGATGCGGTACTTCCTGTCTGCCCCTCCCGATCCGAGGCAGCGCCGGCCGTGGGCCTCGAAGTAGTCGATCAGTTTAGCGGCCTTCCGAACAGTTTCCGCATCGATGGGGGAATCGCTCTGCAACTCCCCGCACACCCTGCGAAGGCACCAGAGCAGGATGGCCAGACGGGCACCGTACCCTTTCAGCTTGCTCAGGACTCCCCGGACCGGATCGAACTTGTCGAGGGCGTTCATCCGCTTGGCGATGCTCTTGGTGAAGACTTCCCATTCGA
>JAYVTJ010000474.1:0-3425 GCA_043774415.1 Fimbriiglobus sp.
ACGGCTTCCGCGACGAGGACTACCTGAGACTCAAAATCCTGACCTGCCAACTGCCGAAGCTGTAGAAAAACACCCACAGGATTCCGGGAAGAGCCAAAATTACAAAGTCACTCGAATGTTCAATATGCCATTCGCGCAAGTTGGTGCCTTGAATGAAAGGGCGAATTATCTCTTCGCTACGCAAATCTTTGCGGATGAATTCGGCGCGCAACGCTTCAGAAATCACAAACACTTCGTTCGCACCCGTCTTCACCCCATAATAGATGCTTCCACTTGTATATGAATGAAGTGTTTGGCCTGTCGCAAGTAACTTGGTTCGTAATCCCCCAATTGCATCCGTGTACATCCTCCATCCGTCAGCTTGAAGACTTTGCTGCTGGAGGGCAATTGCACGCGTTTCCAGCAGTTCGGCAATATCTTCTCCGCGGTCGTCGCGGCGGAACTGGACAACGCGGAACGGTTCGGCTGCTTCCGCATTGGGTGCAGGTTTGCTCAGAATCACGATGGCCGGATAAACGTCTTTCGCTTCGGAAAATGCGACGGTATCGCCGAGATCGATGAACTGGTGCAACCGGCACGTCTCGGCGAGGAACTTCCGCAGCGGTTGGGCGTACCGCGCCCGGACGAAGGAATTGCTCGACACGAATCCGAGTCGTCCGCCGGGTTTCAAGAGTCCGTGTCCGAGCGCGTAGAAGTAGACGTACAAGTCCGCCGTTCCGGCGAAGACATCGGGGAAGCGCGTTTCGAAGTGGGCCTTGTACTCCTTGATCCACTCTTGCCGCACGTAGGGCGGGTTCCCGATCACGACGTCGAAGCCGCCGGCGGCGAAGACTTCCGGGAACGCAGCCTGCCAGTCGAAGGCGTCCCGGTGGACCACCTTGTCGCTGACGACGCTGTTCCCCTTGCGGATGTTGTGATCCAAACTCGTGAGGGCGTTGCCCGGTTCGGCCGTCTTGATCCAGCAGGAGAGGCGGGCGATTTCGACGGCCTCCTCGTTGAGATCGACGCCGTAGAGGTTGTTGTTGAGGATCGTCTGATAGACGCCGAAGACGGTGAAGCCGCGGAGCTCCGTGAGGAAGCCGTCGGCCTGGCGGTAGACCGCTTCCAACTGGTTGAACGCTTCGATGAGGAACGCCCCGCTGCCGCAGGCGGGATCGACGATCCGCACCGACTTGACCTCTTCGATCCACTCTTCCCAGAAGAGCACGAGGGCACTCGTCTCGCCGGGCGTGAGCGATTCCTTCACGAAGGTCGTCGGGGAGTCGAGGGCCTTCTTCGCATTCCCTTTCAGCTTCGATTGCAGTTTGGCCTGCAGCGCACTCTGACGGGCCGCGAGCACGGGTTTGAGCGTCTGCTCGACGATGTGCCGCGTGATGAAGTCGGGCGTGTAGAACGCCCCGGCCTCTTTGCGGGACGACTTCTTCTGCTCCTTGAGCTTCGGCGCCGTCCCCTTGCCGGTGATGGCGGACTGCATCTCTTCGAGGTCGGCGATCGACTGCTCGAAGACGTGCCCGAGGATTTCGACGTCGATCAGGCCCTTGTCGGTCTCGGCGGCCCGGCCGTATTCGTACGCGGCCAAGTCCCGAAAGCCGGCGCAGACTTCATCGGGCACGAGGAGCCGGTCGACGACCGCATCGGGCTTGAAGAGCCCGCCGTTGTAGGCGGCGATGTTCTGTTTCGCGCTGCCGGCGTTTACCCAGCGGAAGAGCCGCTGGAAGCTCACCCAAACCGGACGCTCGTCCACATCCTCGAAGTCGTAGGCCTTCAGGATCGACTCGCGCGGGAGCAGTTCCCGGTCTTCGGCGAAGGCGATGAACAGGATGCGGTCGAGGATTTTCTGAGTCGCGGCGAGCACCGCGAGCGGGTTTTCGGCCGGGTTGTGCTGGCAGAGTTCGCGGAACATCGTCCCGCGGAGGGTGCGGTACTCGCGGTAGAACTTGTTCGTGAGTTCGCGGCCTTTGCTCTTGGAGTCGTCGAGCAGTTCTTTGAAGTGGTTCCGCCCGGCGCGGTTGAGCACGTTGTCGGCGCCCAGCAGGAACACGAAGCGCCGGAGTTCGGCTTCGTCGGTGGCGAAGCGGACCGTCTCGAACGTCTCGAAGGTGAAGGTGTCTTCGCCCTTGTAGTAGAGCCGCGTCTCCCGCATGTTCGTGACCAGGTACCAGTCGATCTTGAGCTGCACCGCGTAGTTCATCGCCTGTTCGACGGCCGATTTCCGGCGACCGGCGAAGGGCCGATCCAGCGGGTCTTTCGGCCCTTTGCCTTCGAGCACGGCGACAAACCGCTCGGTGACACCGCCGAATTGGCCGAACCCGGCGTCGGCGTACTTGCCATCGACCTTCACGAAGGCTTCGCGATTGATCGAATAGGTCTCGGCTTCGCTCACGGGGCCGGTGTACCCGAGCAGCCCCATGAAGATGTCGGTGATGAAGTCGGGGAGGAGTTCGGTTTCTTTGAGCGGGTCGAGTTTCTTGTCGGTGAGTTTCTTCGCCCAAACGTCCAGTTGCGGCCGCAGCGCTGCGACGCGCTCCGGCATGATGAAGTTCTTCATCGCGGGGCGGAGCGCTTCGGGCCGGAAGAGCGGCTTGTGAAAAAGGGATTTGTGGACCGTGGCCATGCGGCGAAACCCAGCCGGAGCATCGGGCAAACGACTGTGAGAGTGTAGCCGAAGAGGCCGGGCTCCGCCATTCCGCCGGGCCGTCCGGGTCGGTTTCGGGAGGATGGCATGTCCGGCGTCGCCGCAAGTCCTTGCGCCGCATCGCCTGTCCGGCGAGTTGCAAGTCTGTCCGCCGATCTGCATCTCTGTCCGGCGCTGGGTGGGGGGAAAGTGCCGGACAGAGATGACAGAGCGGCAACTCCCCCGTCCAGCTTCGCCGACCGCTACCCCTTTCCCAACCCCGACCGCTTTCGCCACCGGGCCATCGGGTGCAGCTTCCGCGCTTTGCGTCACGATTCAGAGTCCCCCCGAGTTGCACACCCCCTCAACCCGCGCATACTGGTGATGGCGGTTCGGCATCGGCCGCGCCGCCACCGGGATGGATCCCGCGCTCACTGATGGATCGGCTCCGGCGCGCATCCGCCCGCCGCTGCGCTCTCAGGATTGGGAGGGGTACACCCATGCGTCGCCGCTACTTGCTTTTGGGAATCTTGGGCCTCGCGTCCGCCACCGGCTGCGCCAACCGGCCGCTCCGCGACGGCCACTGCTGCATCGGCTCCATCTTCCCCGGTCGCCCGCACCTCGCCCGGCCGATGCTCGCCGCGCCGGTCGGCACCGCGCCCATCGGCTACGGCGCCCCCGTCGGTTACGACGGCGGAGTCGGCGCCCCGGGTTGCAGCTCGTGCGCCGGCGGCGCCGGCATGCCCATCGCGTCCACGGGCGGCTATCCGCACGGCTTCCAGGCGTCGATGAACGCTCCGCCGAGCTACGG
>JAYVTJ010000475.1:0-3155 GCA_043774415.1 Fimbriiglobus sp.
CGCGAACTCAGTTGGTCTCCGACGTTTCGGCGCAAGATGCGAAGGCGGCTCAAAACGCACCCGCAGGACGCGGCCGATCTGCAAGCGGCTTTGGTCGCCCTGAGCGACGATGCGTTTCAGGCGTGCCTCTTCACCCATAAACTCAAAGGCAAATGGTCCGGTTATTGGGCGTGCTCGGTCGGCTACGATTTCCAGGATCGTCTTCGAATTCGTCGCGCAGAAGGGCGCGGAAGCAATCCGCCTCCACACCCTCGGCACTCATAACGAAGTCTACTAACACCCCGAGCCACACTCGCCCATGTCCCTCACCGAAACGCCGTCGGCCGAGCAGCTCGAAACCTTCCCGAACCCCAATCCGGGGCGGGACTACTCCGTCGAGATCGTCTGCCCCGAGTTCACGAGCGTCTGCCCGCTCACGGGGCAGCCCGACTTCGCCACCATCACGTACACCTACACGCCGGGGCCGGTCTGCGTGGAGCTGAAGTCGCTGAAGCTCTACCTCCAGCGCTACCGGAACCAGGGCATCTACTACGAGCAGATCACGAACCGCCTCCTCGACGACTTCGTCGCCGCGGCGAAGCCGCTGAAGCTGACCGTGCGCAGCGCGTGGACGCCGCGCGGCGGCATCACGACGAATGTCACTTGCACGTACGAAGCGGAATCGTGATCGCCGTCGTCCAGCTCTTCGCCGGCGCACGCGAACTGGCGGGAGTCGCATCGGTGTCGGTGGAGTTGCCGTGCGGGGCGACCGTGGCCGAATTGCGGTCGGCACTGCGAAGAGACCTCACCCCCGCATTCGCCGCGCTCGTGCGCCGCTCTCGGATCGCAGTGAACTGCGAGTTCGCGGAAGACAGCGCCACCGTCCCCGAGGGCGCCGAATTGGCGCTGATTCCGCCCGTCAGCGGCGGCGCCGTGTAAAATGATTCCATGATCGCTCTCACCCGCGAACCCATCGATCCCGCGGTGCTACTGGCGGCGGTTCAAGATCCGCAGTGCGGGGCAAGCGTCCTCTTTCTCGGCACCGTGCGCGAACTCACCGGCACCGAGCGCACGGCGTTTCTCGACTACGAGGCCTACGCTCCGATGGCCGAGAAGAAGCTCGGCGAAGTCGCGGCGACCGCACAGGAGCGCTGGCCCGTTCGCCGCATCGGAATCGTTCACCGCCTCGGGCGGATGGCCGTCGGCGAAGCGGCCGTGGCCGTGGCGGTGAGTGCGCCGCACCGGGCCGAAGCATTCGCCGCGGCCGCATGGATCATGGACACCGTGAAGGAAGTCGTGCCGATCTGGAAGCGGGAGAACGCGCCCGACGGCTCCGCCGCTTGGGTCCACGAAGGCAAGCCATGACCGCGCTCGTCGACACCTTCGGCCGCATCCACAACAACCTGCGCATCAGCGTGACGGATCGCTGCAACCTGCGCTGCACCTACTGCATGCCCGAAGATGTGACGTTCCTCGACAAGTCGGCGCTGCTCTCGTTCGAAGAGATGACGCACTTCGCGCGGGTCGCCGCCGGCCTCGGGGTGAACAAGATCCGCCTGACCGGGGGCGAGCCTCTGCTCCGCCGCGATCTGCCGACGCTCGTGCGCATGATCGCCGCGATCCCCGGCATCGACGACCTCGGCCTCACGACCAATGGCCTCCTGCTCGCGAATCAGGCGCGGGCGCTGTACGCCGCCGGCCTGCGCCGCTTGAACGTCTCCCTCGATACGCTCGATGCGGGTCGCTTCTTCGAGCTGTCTCGGCGCGATGGATTGCCCTTGGTGCTCGCGGGTCTGAAGGCGGCGAAGGCGGCGGGCTTCGCGCCGATCAAGCTCAACGCCGTAGCCATCCGCGGGTTCATCGAACACGACGCAATCCCCCTCGCGCAGTTCTGCCGGGACGAGGGCTTCGAGCTGCGCTTCATCGAATATATGCCGATCGGCGCCGACAGTTGGGAGCGCGAGAAGGTCGTCTTCGCCCACGAGCTGCTGGAGTGGCTCGAAGCCGGGATCGCCCCGCTCGGCCCGGCCGCGGACTACGACCCCCGTTCGCCCGCAATGGACTTCGAGTACGCCGACGGCCGCGGCCGCGTCGGGATCATCGCATCGGTCTCGCGGCCCTTCTGCCGGAGCTGCAACCGCATCCGCCTCACGGCCGAGGGGAAGCTGCGCAACTGCCTCTTCGCCCACGACGAAGTCGACGTGAAGCCGCTGCTCCGCGCGGTTCCCGCCGCCGACGACGCCCTCCGCGCGGCGCTGACGGCGAACGTCTGGGCCAAGCGCGAAGGCCACGAGATCAACTCGGCGAAGTTCGTCAAACCCCTGCGGACGATGCACACCATCGGCGGATGACGGGCCATCATCGCCTTCGGAAGGGCCTTCACTCGAAGAACTTCGCGACGGCCACTTCGAATCCCGGCAGGACCTCGGGGAGTGTCAGGACATCGCCCGCCGCGAACTCGGTTTGACCCGTCGCCCGGTAGACCGTCGCCGATGGCCGATCCGGATCGAGCACCGCCGTCACGCCCACTTTCAAGTACTCGCCGATTTTGACGAAGATCTCCGCCCAAGTGTCGCTCGGCGAGCGGACTTCCACCGCGAACTCCGGGGCGATCTCGCACACGCCCTGCGGCGCAGGCCCGGCCGGCATCCGGGCGAAGCTGTAATAGCTCACATCCGGCCCGCGGACGCTGTCCGGTTCGCGCCGCGTGAAGAAAAGCGAATCGTTGGAACAGACGCGCCCGAGGCGATGTTCCTTCACGAAGATCGCGAGGCACAGAATGGCATTCACGCAGACTTCGCCGTGGCGGGCCGATGGCGTCGGAAGCTCCTGGACTCGGCCGCGAACGAGTTCCGCATAGCGGTGCGAATGCCCCGCCATGAACTCCGCGGCGGTCAGCAGTGCGGGGGCACTCGCCGGAGCGGATTGGGACGGGGTGAGGACGACGCTCATCGGCACTTCTCCATCGGTGGATAGATCATACCGGGGCCGGCGGTGGCGGTTCCAGTTCAATCCCGTCGCACCGTTCGATCCCGTCGAATAAGATGGAACCGTGGCCGCGACCGGGAGACCTCTACGATGCCCGCCCTGCTGGAACCGATCGCCGCGGAGCGCGACTCCGGCGAGACGGGTTTGACCCTCTCAATTTTGGAATCGCTCGTCCGCGAGGGCAAGCC
>JAYVTJ010000476.1:0-5634 GCA_043774415.1 Fimbriiglobus sp.
GAGGGCGATTGGCTGCCGGCGGCGGCATCGGCGGCGGCGAAGTGCTACCGCCGCTCGCCGGGGCGACGCTGACATAGAAGTAGCGGTCGTCGTAGTCCCAGTCGCTGCCGTTCGCGGAACTCGCCATGTCTTCGAGCTTTAGCATCCCGCCTTCGAACAGGAACGGCTTGTGTTCGGACGCGGCCGTGCCGATGGCCCCCGGCCCCATCGCGTAGTTCATCGTCTCGCCGTCGAACTGGACGATGAGGGTGCCGACCAGCGCCCGTTCGAGGGCCTCCGCCGCCGAGCCGGCTTCGACGCGGACGGAATACATGCCGGCGGTCGGCAGGCTCGTGTTCACGGAGAGCGAACCCGAAAAGGTGGCCGCGGCGTTGCCGGCTTAGCCGGAACCGGGGTTCATCAGGCCGACGTCGTACAGGGCCGGGACGATGCGATCGTCGCAGCGCTCGAGGTGCAAGCGAGTCCGCCGGTCGGAGCGGCGGGGCGATCGAGGGGGGGTGTTGCCGGTTATGCCGCCGAGCTAGGTGCGCAGGTTCCGAAGCATGATTCCGGCTCCGCAGGATGTGGTGGTGGAAGAAGGGTAATCGGGCGGAATCGCGGACGGAAGCGAATTCCGGAAAGAATTTCGGAGTGCGGAGTGCATCGCGGAAGAATCACTTCTTCCATTCCACACTCCGTATTCCGCACTTCCCCCATCAGTCGTCCTTCTTCAAGCTCGCTTTCGCTTTGCGCATCTTCTCGGTGATCTTCTTGCGGCGCTCGGCGTCGCGCTTCGACACATCCTCGAACTTCAGCGCCTTGCTCCAGAGTTCGATCGCCTTCTTCGTGTCCATCTTCGCCGAATACGCGTCGGCGAGGTGATCCCAGATCTCCATGTGCTGGCCCTCCTCTTCATCGAGGCTCGCTTCGGTCAGCAGCTTGATCGCCTCGTCGTATTTCTTGTTCTTGTAGAGCACCCAGCCGAGGCTGTCCTGGTAGGCGGCGTTGGCCTTCTTCGCCTCGTCGGCGTCGATCTTGCCCTCCTCCAGCGCCTTCTCGCGTGCCTTCTTGTCGAGGTCGAGCGCCTCGCGGATGAGCTTCTCGGATTCTTCGAGCTTGAGGTCGTTGTCGGCCCAGATGAAGCCGAGGTCGTTCTTGTACGTCGCGCTGTCCGGCACTTCCTTCACGAGTTCCTTCAGGATCGTCGCGGCCTTGTCGATGGCTTTGTTCTCGACGTGCAGCCCCGTGAGCATGTAGCGCACGTTCCGCGTGACCGTGGTCTTCTCCTTGTCCTCGAGCTTCTTGTCGGCTTCGAGCTTCTTGAGCACGTCGGAGTAGGTGTCGATGGCCTGGTCGATCTTCCCGGCTTCGCGGAGGACGTAGCCCTTGATCTGCAGTGCGTACCAGTTGTCCTTGGAATCTTTGACGATGGCGTCGGCCAGATCCAGCGCCCCGTCGTGGTCGCCGCGGCGGGCCTTCGACTGGATCATGCGCTCGATGGCGAACGAGCCGATTCCGGACACCTCTTTGCTGTCGGTCGGATTCGCGATGACTTCCGCGCAGAGTTCCTCGACCTCGGCGAACTTCTTCTGATTCCAGTAGAGGTCGATGAGGGCGTCGTAGGCGCGGGCCATTTTCTCGCCGCTCTCGAGCTTCAGCGCGTTCGCCTTGCAGAACTTGTAGAAGGCCTCGGCCGTCTTGTAATCCTTGAGGCTCTGCGACGCTTTGCCGAGTATGAAGGCGCCGTTGAACTTGAAGGGTGCATCCTTCTCCTTGGCGTCGGCCTGCATCTTGGCGGCGAGGACCACGAGCCGCTTGGCGGCGACTTTGTCCTTCAGCAGTTCCGTGAGCTTGGCCTGCATCGCTTCGGGCGTGGAGGAATCGTTGAGCTTGAGGGCTTTCTCTTTGAGCGCCTCGTCGGTCGGGGGGGCCGGCACCGGCGCCGCCGAAGCCGTGCCGAGGAGCAGCGTCGCCAGCGCGGCGGCCCAGAGTGTGCGCCCGTGCAGAATCGTCATCGCAAGTCCCTTCCCAAGAACGCGGAAAATCGGCCCACTCCACCTATCCTAACCCGGAGTGCGGATGGGTGCTATGCGGATTGGGGTTCCCAGCGATTGTTGACTTCCCGTCTTCGCCCCAACGGGGCGAAGACGCCGCGCCACCCTCCCTCATCTGAACCGTCAGAAGCCGAAAGCGCGAATGCTCCCGCCCCCCGATGACCCCCGCCGCACCGGCGCCTACCGCCGCTCGACGCCGATCCTCCGGCTGACGGCGCCGCTGCGCCGCTTCCTCCGCATCGAGGCGGCCAGCGGCGGCGTCCTCCTCGCCTGCACCCTCGTGGCGCTTTTCCTCGCCAACTCCCCGTGGGCCGGTGCCTTCCGCGACTTCTGGCAGACGCATCTGCGGATCGGCGCCGGCGCTTGGACGCTCGACAAACCGCTGCACTTCTGGATCGACGACCTGCTCATGGCCGTCTTCTTCTTCGTCGTCGGCCTCGAAATCAAACGCGAGATCGTCGCGGGGGAACTGAGTTCCCCGCGGAAGGCGGCGCTGCCGGTCGTCGCCGCGCTCGGCGGCATGCTCGTCCCCGCGGCGATTTACTTGGCGTTCGACCACGACGGTCCGGCGCGGCGCGGCTGGGGCGTGCCCATGGCCACCGACATCGCCTTCGTCGTCGGCGTGCTCGCCGCGTTCGGCCCGCGCGTCCCGCTCGGCCTCAAAATCTTCCTGCTCGCGCTCGCCATCGCCGACGACATGGGCGCCGTCCTCATCATCGCCGTTGCCTACACAGAGCACTTGAACCTCCTCATGCTCGGCCTCGCCGCCGTCGGGTTCGCGCTGATCGTGCTCATGAACCGCGCCGGTATCCGCGCCGTGTCGCTCTACGCGCTCGTCGGCGGTCTCGTCTGGCTGGCGGTCTACAAAGCGGGCATCCACCCGACCGTGGCCGGGGTGCTGCTCGGACTGCTGACGCCGGCGCGGCCCTGGCTGAATCGCGAGACGCTGAAGCTGGCGCTGACGGAAGTGTCCGGGCAGCTCGACGATTCTCCGGACGCCATCGAGCTGAGCCCCGGCGATGTGGCGATCCTGCGCTACGCCGCGCGGGAGGCGGTCGCGCCGCTCCAGCGCCTGCTCGACCGCCTCCATCCGTGGGTCGGCTTCGCGATCATGCCGCTCTTCGCGCTCGCCAACGCCGGCGTCGAGGTGAAGCCCGCCGCGCTGCTCGACCCGGTGGCGCTCGCGATCCTCTGCGGCCTCGTACTCGGGAAGACCGTCGGCATCTTCGGCTTCAGCTTTCTCACGGTGAAGCTCGGGTTCGCGAGCCTGCCGCGCGGCGTGACCTGGCCGATGCTCCTCGCCGCGGCCGTGCTCGGCGGCATCGGCTTCACGATGTCGCTGTTCATCGCGGGGCTGGCCTTCCCCCCGGAATTGCAGGAGGCGGGGAAGACGGGGATCATCGCCGGTTCAGCGCTGGCCGCGGTCGTCGGCGCCGGCTTGCTGAAGTGGAGCTTGCGGTTCCGAACGTAGGGGAGCGAATCGGGCGATCGTGCCGATTTTTTGGCGCGATCATCTTGCGCCGGCGCCGGGCGGGCATTAGTGTTGATAGCGGCCGCGAAATTCCAACTCCGGGAGACTGGCTCATGAGCACCGTGCTGAACTGGTCGATGCATTCGTTCGACAAGGCCGCCGACACGCGGCTCGGCAAGAAATCGGTCGGTCTGCGCGTGCCCAAGAAGGACCGCCAGAAGTTCATCCTCCAGCGGACGCCGGTCGTGCTGCACCTGCTCTACCGCGGCGGCCATACGAAGGTGACGATCCCGCTCGAAGAGACCTTCTGGACGCTCAACGGCGAGCTGACGCACGCCGCGATCCGCAAGTGGGTGGACACGGTGTACGGCCTGAAGAACTGGGAGCCGTCGCCGACGCGGCCGAAGGTGCTGGTCTGGCCGCTGGGGAAGCAGTGCTTCGCCATCGTGGGGCTGGATCGGTAGAGAGGTGGGTCGATTTCAGCTTCGGTCGATATCGATACCCGCCTCCGCCGAAACGAGCGAAACGAGCGAAACGAGCGAAAGCACTGAAAGCAGTGCTTCGCCATCGTCGGGCTGGATCGGTAGAGGAGGAAGGAGGTGAGAGTAAGTCGCTAAACTCGGTCGATCATTGAGTAAAGGTTGGGCCAAATCCGCCGAGCCGATTAGTTAGTTTGCAATACGAGAAGATCGAGCGGCTAATCAGCATCGTACTTCATGTCGATTTGAATACCTAACAGCTTTCCCGAACCGTCCGGAGCATCGGTAAGCTCCAGTTTCACAGGATCGATGAATAAGCGCTGCGCATCATCACCAGCCAAATCCCGCGCCGCTTCTAACGTGTCTGCGTTCAGAGAAGCTATATATTGGAAACCTGCATCGCGACAGACACGGTCTGCCAGTCGGAATAGACTTACGCGCTGGCGAGGATCCATGTGAGCGAACAAACGGCTATCGTGGAACAAGAATCCTATCCGGTGTCGCTGCTGTAGGGAAAGCAGTAGCAGATCGTAGCAGAATATCTTGCCTTGGTTGATTCCATCTCCTGCGTCGCTCTCGATATGCGCCTCGATGTCGTACCGGCACTGATTCTCGCCATCGTTGTTCTTGACCGTAAGACCCGCAGGAACTGCCCCGTACAATTCCTGAGAGAACTCCCGGAATCGCCCCATGAGCACTTCCAGTTGGGCTCGCGCCGCCTTCAACTGGGTATTCGTCGCCACCGTCGCTTGAGCCATTTCCACCTTTACCTTTTGTGCCTCTTCCGTGTACTGCGTCAGTAGCCGCCAGTAATCTTGAATGCGCTGCTCCCGTCCCTTGAGGGCGGACAAGTGGGCGCTGTTAGCGGCATATTCATCCAGCGCCCGATGGGCGTTTAGAAACTGAAATTCAGCATCTAGATCGACCCGGAGCCCGGCCAACCGCACATCGATTGCAGCCATCTGCTGCGCGGTAATCGCATACTCCTTGCTCAACCTGTTCCGGCGATTCTCCTCCAATCGGCGGTGAAACTCCCGTACCTCGTCTAGCCGTTTGACGACGGCAGCGGGCAGTGCGACTGCGGCCTCTTCGTATGTGGCCACCACCCGCTGTGGAGACACGTCAGGCTGGGCACGAAGAGACAAATCCAAGTCGCTCAACACCGTCTTCAGAACGACCAACTGATTGTTCAGGTCGTCCAATTGCCGGTGGAGATCATCGGCCCGCCGCTCGCGATCAGCGTAGTTCTCGGCGACCCGGAACGCCGAGAGATCTGCTTCCAGTCGTGCGATCTGGGTGCTGAGGTCGATTAGTTCCACCTCGGCGCTCTTTTCCCCCAGGTAGAACTCCCTCAGCTCTTTATCTTTCTTATACCGCTCCGCAAGCTTCATCAGATCGTCTAGTTTCTTCTTCTGGTCGTGCTTTTGAACCGCTCGCTGGTAGTCCAGGCCAAGCAAGAAACTTTGACAGAGCACCGACTGGTATTCCGTCCACTTTGGCTCCGGGCGGCTGTAGTCCACATAGGATCCGCTCTTTGGCCGGAGGAAGAAAGCCAGCAAGGAGCGGAAGGTGAGGTACGGAACTCCCTCAGATGGCATCTGGAACGATTCTGCGGCCAACCACTCGTTAAGGGCCTGTAACGAAATAACTT
>JAYVTJ010000477.1:0-6972 GCA_043774415.1 Fimbriiglobus sp.
AGCCGGTGACATCCGATCCCGCGATTCACGGCAACTTCTTCGACCTCTGGCTGAGTGACCCGGCGAACGCGGCCAAGGTCGCCGACTTGGAGCCGGTAATCGCCGACATGGTGACGGCGTCCGGCTCGGGCTTGGATCCGCACATAACGGCGCGCAATGCCCTTTCGGTATACCAACTCGACCGCGTCGCACGGAAGCGGGCCGCTTCTCCGGCCGACTTCGAGAAAACCAAGAAGGGGATCGCCGATCTGGTGCGTTCGAAATCGTTCACACCGCTCTCGGGCCTGGTCGGAGAACCCCTCGTGAACGTGCTCGAACTGAACGTCGAGTTGAACAGGCAGTTCCCGCTGCCGCCCGCGAGTTGACCGCCGTCGATTCGCACCGGGAATAGGAAAGGCTACTTCCGAGCAACTCGGGAGTAGCTTTTTCCATTCCGCGTCTCGGACGGGTTACTCAAACGCTTCCATCCGTCCGCCGAGGATCGCCGCGAGGGTCGCGCCTGCAATCGCTGCGACGGCGGAGTCGCCGGTGAAATGCAGGAATAGGTTCGCCATCATTCCCGCCAGCGCTCCGGGCATCGCACAGACGGCGGCGACGAGGAAAATGCGGATCTCCCGAGGAGGGTATCTCAAACCCCCGTTTCCGCCGCCGTCCCTCTCACGCAGTATCGGGGACGCGGAAGTGCGTTCGCGGGCGTGGAGCATATAAAACGGTATCGGTCCCGTAGGAACCGAGGCTTTGATACGTACGGGGTCGGGTGAAGTTTTTGCGAGGCACCGATGGCGAAAGCGGAGCAGGCGTGGTCGGCGCTCGTCATCGACGACGACCCCGGAGTGCGGCAATCGCTCCGGCTCTGCCTGGAAGCGGAGGGCGCGCGGGTCCAGCAGGCCGGCACGTCGGCCGGCGGAATCGAGGCGATGGGCCGGGGCCGCTTCGACGTGGTGTTCCTCGATCTCTGGCTCGGCTCCGAATCGGGTCTGGCGCTGCTGCCCGAGTTGCTCCGCCTCCAAGCCGGCATCGGCATCGTGGTGGTGACGGCGTACGCCACTTACGAATCGGCCGTCGAGGCCATGAAACTCGGGGCGGTGGACTACCTCCCGAAGCCGTTCACGCCCGAGCAGGTCCGCGGCGCGGCGCGGAGGGTCGTGTCGGCGGCGCTGCTCGAGCGGCGGGTGAACGAGCTGCAGGATCGGCTCGACGCGACCGAGGACGAGAGCCGGTTCGACACGGTCAGCCCGGAGTTCACTGCGTTCCTCCAAACGGCGGCGCGGGCGGCGGCATCCGAAGCGGTCGTGCTCCTGCGCGGAGAAAGCGGGACGGGAAAAACCATCCTCGCGCGTTGGCTGCGCAAGCAGAGCCGCCGCCCCGCCGGTCCCTTCGTCACGGTCCATTGCCCGCTGCTCTCGGACAATCTCATGTCGAGTATCCTGTTCGGCCACCGCAAAGGCGCATTCACGGGTGCTGTCTCGGATGCGGTCGGCAAAGTGGAAGAGGCCGAAGGGGGCACGCTGTTCCTGGACGAAGTCGCCGAGTTGCCGCACGACGCCCAAGCCCGGCTGCTGCGATTCATCAACGACCGCTCCTACGAGCGCGTCGGCGAGGCGAAAGAGCGACGGGCGGACGTGCGGTTGATCTCCGCGACGAATCGCAATCTCGAAGACGATGTCAAAACGGGTCGATTCCGGGAGGATCTCCTTTTCCGCCTCAACGTGATCCCCCTCGTCGTACCGCCGCTGCGGGAACGGCGGGCCGATATCCCGACGATGGCCCAGCACTACCTGACGTTTTTCGAGCGGCGCCAGGGACGACACCGTTTGCAGTTCTCGCCCGGTTGCGAGGACGCCATCCGCGCCCACGATTGGCCGGGGAATTTGCGGGAACTCCGCAACGCCGTCGAGAGGGCCGTCATCCTCTGCCCGTCGTCCGTCCTCGAAGCGGCGGACCTCGGATTGAGACCCGCAGCAGGACGGTCCCCGGAAAGTGGATGCGGGACCCTCCTCGGAGCCGAGGCGTCGCTGGAGGAGTTGGAGCGGGAGCACATCGCGCGGGTGACGGCGCGGGCGCCGTCGTTCGAGGCGGCGGCGCGGATACTGGGGATCGATGTGACCACGCTCCAGCGGAAGCGGAAGAAATACGGCTTGGCGTGAGGAGAAGCGATGCGGCTGCGGACTCTGCAAACCCGTTTCATTCTCGCGGGCGGCCTGCTCGTCGCGGTGGCCATCGCGAGCGGCGCGTGGAGTGCCGCCGCCTTCATGCGGCTCACCGCGGCCGTCGACGCGACGATTCGGGAGAGTCAAGAAACCATCGATCTGACGGCCGAAGTGCACGGTTCTCTAGAGCGGGAGGACGACGCCCTATTGCTGTTCGTGAGCGGGGATGTGGTCCGAGCGGGGGTGGATTTGCAGTCGGAACGCCGGCGGGGCGACGAGCGCTTCGACAAGCTCGTGGTGAGACTCGAAACGGGAGATACGGATGAGCGGACACTCGCCGCCGAGCTCCGTCGGGAGATCGACGAGTACCGCGCGGCCGGTGACGAGCTCCGAACCCTCAGTGATCGTCCGGGGGCCTTGGAGCTGTACCACCGCAAGGTCAACCCGCTATTGCGGCGCGCCGCCGCGGGCTGCGACAAGCTCCGGGAAGCCAATTTCCTGTCGATGCGGGAGGCCGGGATCCGGGCTAGGGACGAGGCGTCGAGCGGGGCGCGTCTGGTCGCATGGATCTCGGTGCTGGGCGTCATCGCAGCGATCGCAGTCGCGCAGTCGCTGGCCCGTTCGATCCTCGGTCCGGTGCGGGAACTCACCGCGTCGGTCGAAGCCGTTAGGGCGGGGGACTTCGACAAGCGGGTCCGCCTTCCTGCGACCGCCGAACTGGGGCGGCTCGCCGTAGGGCTCAACCGCATGGCCGAAGCGCTGGCGGAATACCGGCGCTCCAGCTTGGGCGAACTGCTGGCGGCGAAAAGGACGCTCGAGGCGACTTTGAATGCCCTCCCCGACGCGGTTCTGGTGTTCGGAGCGGACGGCGCGCTGGTCGCCACCAATCCGCCAGCCGACACTTTGCTGTGGGCGAAAGGCGTCCCGGCGGCCGCGCGGCTGGCGGATGTCCCGCTCTCCGACCGAGAACGGGAGGAGCTGGAAGCGGCGCTCGCGGGTCGCACCGCCGAAGCCGGGCCGCCGGATTTCCGGAACGCCCTTCGAGTGGTCGTCGACGGAGAGCCTCGCCGGTTCTTGCTCACGGCCGTGCCGATCCCCGATTTCGACCCCGGCCGCTTCGGTGCGGTGGCCGTTTTCGACGACGTGACCGAGTTCGCGCGCCTCGACGGCCTGCGGAGCGAACTCATCGGCGTCGCATCGCATGAATTGAAATCGCCGCTGACGTCGCTGCGCATGAACCTCCTGATGCTGGGCGAAGGTGCGCAAGACTTCAGCGGTCGGAACCGCGAGTTGCTCACCGCCGCGATCGCGGGGTGCGAAGAACTCGCACTGACCATCGAGGAGCTGCTCGACGTCACGCGGGTCGAAGCCGGACAGCTGAAGCTGCACCTCGAGCCGGTCGATCTGGGGTCCGTCATGGCGACTGTCCTGAAATCGATGCGCACCCGCTTCGACGACGCCGGCGTCCGCCTTGTCCTCGTCGGAGGACCCGAGCCTTGCGTCGTGCGGGGCGACGCCGCCCGCCTCGGGAGCCTTTTCGCCAACGTGCTCGGGAATGCCCTCAAATACTCACACGCGGCCGGCGCCGTCACCGTCCGGATGTCGTCCGGGCAAAATCCCCAGGCCGGACGGGCCGACCCCCCGCAAATTGCCGTGACGGATCAGGGACTGGGCGTGCCGGACGAGTACCGCGAACGGATTTTCGAGAAATTCTTCCGGGTCGAACACGTCCGGCCCGATCGCGGCGAAGGCGTGCGGGGCACGGGAATCGGCCTCTATCTGTGCCGGGAGATCGCGAAGGCGCACGGCGGCTCCATCGCTTGCGAGACCGGGGACGCCGGCGTCGGCACGAGGTTTGTTATGACACTTCCCGCCGACACCTGATCCGCAGTCGACCCGTTGCTCGGGTTTGCAGAACCCGGCTTCGATACGCACCGTTCCCCGGTGCCCGGAGGGATCGTGCGCCGCGGAGCCCAGACGATGATCGCGCGCTTCGGGATCGTGCCCACGATCCATTCCACCCCGGACGGCGGGAACCCGGCCGAAGCCATGGCGTGGATCGCCGCCCACTGCAGGACCGTCGCCCAAGCCCATATGGATCTCGCCGTGAAAGCCGAGGAGTTGATGGTGCAGTTCCTCGACAACCGACGGTTCCGGGCTGGCCTCCGGACGTTCGCGCGGCACCACCGGCGGGCGGCTTGGCAGCATCTGGAGATGGCACGGCGGTCGGACGCGGCCCGCGAGGACGGCTGCGACGACTTCGACTTGGCCGATGTGGTGTCGGCCTGATTACCCCTCTCGACCCGAAGGAGACGCAAGTGACCGATCCCCCGATCCCCCGATCCCCCGATCCCCCGATCCCCCGATCCCCCGCGTTCTACCAACCCCTTCGATCCGTCTTCCATCCCAAGACAAGGAATTTCATCATGGTGCCGTGCAAGTGCCGCCGCGGGTTTACCCTGATCGAGCTTCTGGTGGTGATCGCCATCATCGCCATCCTCATCGGCCTGCTCCTCCCCGCCGTCCAGAAGGTCCGCGAGGCCGCCGCCCGGATGAGCTGCCAGAACAAATTCAAGCAGATTATCCTGGGCGTTCACAACTACGCCGGCGCCAACGGCGACCGCATGCCGCCCGTGAACTTCTATCAGGTGGTCAACCAAAATCCCAAGGTCGTGGCCGAGGGGTCGGCCCACTACGCGCTCCTCCCGTACCTCGAGCAGGACAACCTGTTCAAGGTCTACACGGCCAATCGGCCGGACGCGGGATACGGCGGTTCGAGACTAGCCTACACGGGGGGAGGGGCGGTCAACGTTCCGCTCAAAACCTTTTCCTGCCCCTCCGATCCCACGCAGAGCAACGGACTCGCGTCCGGGGGGCCGCAAGGCGGCAAGTGGGGCCTCTCGTGCTACTCGTATAACCTCGTCTTTTTTGGAGGGGGCGGGGCCGTCACAGGGCTGAACAAACCGTGCGGTTACACGATCGGCAACATCCCCGACGGATCCTCCAACACCTTGGGTCTCGGTGAGCAGATAGGATGTTACCCGGCATCGTTCGGATCGGGCGGATTCAGCGGCGACGAGGCATACAACACCTGGGCGTGGCCGGCGATTGGCACCGTGGGGCTCGCGGGTGGGGCCACGTACGGCCCCTACAGCCCGGATCCGGCTTACGTCCCCGGGGGTTCTTTGTACGGCTCCAACTTCCCACTCCCTCAAGCGGGCAACCCGAACCAAATCGACACGACGACCTTCTCGAGCGTCCACACCGGCATCATCAACGCGGCCCTGATGGACGGCAGCGTCCGCTCGATCCGGATCGGAATCAACCAGGCGACGTGGAACTATTTGTTGGTACCCGACGACGGCCAGGTTCTCGGCGAGTATTGAGACTTCGCGAGGTCGGTCACCGACGCACGACCGACCCATCGTCACCCCGACCGCGTTCGGGTTTTCTCAAGCGCCATCGGTTCGGATGGGAAGTTCAGGCTCTCCGGCTGTTCCACCCGCGACATCCGGGCAACCGTTCGGGAGTCGGGTCAGACGGCCACGCTGAAGGGCAAAATACAAGCGGTTGCAAGAAGTTCTCCATCCCTGTTGGTTGCACAGTTCCGAGAAAACGGTAGTGGACGATCAGTATTGATCGCTCTTCAGCGCCCTGCAAATCCGGGTAATCAAAGGAGGTCAACACACTGATAGGTCACTACCGGGAATGCATCGAAGAATGCCAATTTTGCTCACCACGTGACTGTAAGCAGCAGGCGGGCGTACGTTTGGTGACCCCGCCCGAAGCCGACACAGCCGACACAGTTGAATCGGGAGTGAGAGAATATGCCGATCACGGTCCACCGTGCCCCACGAACGCCACCCGCAGCGGAGGCCGGAACGGCGGTCGTGGCGTTCATCGCCGACGCCGCCTCGCAGGATGCGTCCGCCCTCCTGAACAACCTGCACACGTCCCGCAGCGGGATCAGCCGCACCAAAGCGCTGGCCCGGCGGGCCCGCCTCGGCTTCAACGAAATCGCCGGCGATAAGCCGCCCCGGTTGCCCGTGCAACTCCTCCACGCCTTCCACACGCCCTTCACCTACCTGCTGCTGATTCTGGCCGCGGTCGCGTTCGCGACGGACGACCTCAAAGCCTCGGCCGTGATCTCCGCTATGGTCGCCATCAGCGGCCTCCTGCGCTTCTGGCAGGAGTACCGCTCGGGTCTGGCGGCGGAACAACTCCGCGCACTCGTACACACGACGGCAACCGCGATTCGCCCCGGTCCGAATGCGGAAGAGCCCGCCGGGGGCCTCTCCAGACAGGAGGAGATCCCGATCCGGGACCTCGTCCCGGGCGACGTGGTCCAGCTATCGGCCGGCGATTTGGTGCCGGCCGATGTCAGGCTGCTTTCCGCCAAGGATCTGTTCGTCAGTCAGGCCGCCCTCACGGGCGAATCGATGCCGGTCGAGAAATCCGACGCCCCGCCGGCGGAGGTGCGGCACTCCCCCGAGGGGAATCCCGCTTCGCTGGATCTGCCCAACATCTGCTTCATGGGCACCTCCGTGGTCAGCGGTACCGCGCGGGCGGTCGTGGTCGCGACGGGGCACCGCACCTACCTCGGTTCGCTGGCGAAACACCTCGTCGGGCGGCGCAGCGAGACGGCCTTCGACCGGGGCATCCGCGGAGTGAGCTGGCTGCTGATCAAATTCATGCTGGTGATGGTGCCCGTCGTCTTCCTCCTCAACGGTTTCACCAAAGGCGATTGGGGGGAGGCGTTCCTCTTCGGCGTGGCGATCGCCGTGGGCCTGACCCCAGAAATGCTACCGATGATCGTGACGGC
>JAYVTJ010000478.1:0-6064 GCA_043774415.1 Fimbriiglobus sp.
ACAGTCGATCAGGGCGTTCGCCACCAGCAGAATCTCAAGTCTGCCGGAGTCGGCGTTATCATCATGGTCGCGGCGAGCAACGACATTGCGGATCTGCTCCCGCTGATGCCCGCAGTCTCGGTTGCCCTCGTGACAATACGACCCGGTGACGCAGTGGAGGTTTCGCCCACTCCCTAGAATACTCCTGTATCCCCGCCGCCGCGTCCTCCGAGTTCCGCATGAGTCTGCTGCTGTCGGCCCGGTCGGTCGCCAAGAGTTTCAGCCACCGCCCCCTGTTCACCGATCTCTCCCTCGATCTGCGGGCCGGGGAGAAGATCGGCCTGATCGGCCCCAACGGCGCGGGCAAATCGACCCTCCTCAAAATCCTCGCGGGCCTCGAAGTGCCCGATGCCGGGGAGCGCCAAGTCGCGCGCTCCGCCCGCATCGGCTACCTACCGCAGGAGGACCTTTTCCCGCCGAACATGACGGCGCGCGAAGTGATCCTGCACGCCCTCGCCGGGGACAAACTCGAAGACCACGAAGCCGAGACGCACGCCGCCATCGCCCTCACGAAGGTCGGCCTCGACGATTCCGACAAGATGCCCGACACGCTGTCCGGCGGCTGGCGCAAGCGCCTCGCCGTGGCCCGCGCGCTCGCCCTGCGGCCCGACTTCCTGCTGATGGACGAACCGACGAACCACCTCGACCTGCCCGGCGTCGTCTGGCTCGAAAAGCTCCTGCGCGCGTCCCCCTTCGGCTACTTGGCCGCGACGCACGACCGGGCCTTCCTCCGCGCCACCGCCCCGGAGGTCATCGAGATCAGCCGGGTCTATCCGAGCGGTTCGTTCCGCGCCGACGGCGGCTACGACAGCTTCGACGAGAAGCGCGATCTCTTCCTGGAAGCGCAGGGACGGATGCGCGATGCCGTGGCCAACCAGGTGCGCCGCGAAACCGAGTGGCTCGGGCGGAAGGAGTCGGCTCAGCGGAAGAAGTCGCGCTCGCGCATCGGGGAAGCCGGCGAGCGCCGCGCCGAACTCGCGGAGCTGAACTACCGCACCGCCGCGGCCGGCGCCGCCGGGATCGACTTCGATGGCACCGGTCGCCAGACGAAGAAGCTCCTTACGGCCGTGGGCATCGGCAAATCGATGGGCGGGCAACTGCTCTTCGAGAACATCGACCTCATCATCCAACCGGGGATGCGCCTCGGGTTGCTCGGGGCCAACGGCAGCGGCAAGAGTACGCTCCTCAAAGTGCTCGGCGGCGAACTCGATCCGGACACCGGCACCGTGACCCGCGCCGAGGGATTGCGGGCCGTCACGTTCGAGCAGGGCCGCTCCTCGCTCGATCAGACCATGCGGCTGCGGACGGCGCTCTCGCCGAACGCCGACTCCGTGATGTACCGCGGCAGTTCGCTGCACGTCGCGGCGTGGGCCCAGCGCTTCCTCTTCAGCCCACTTCAACTGGACTTGGAACTCAGCGCGCTTTCCGGCGGCGAGCAGGCCCGCGTCCGCATCGCCCAGCTCATGCTGAAACCGGCCGACCTGCTGCTGCTCGACGAACCGACGAACGACCTCGACATCCCCGCGCTCGAAGTGCTCGAAGAGAGCCTGGCCGAGTTCCCCGGCGCGATCATCCTCGTGAGCCACGACCGCGATCTGATGGATCGCCTCTGCACGGAAGTCATCGGCCTCGACGGGCGAGGCAACGCCAAGCCGTATGGCAGCGTCGGCCAGTGGCTGAGCGCGTACGACAAATCCAACAGCGCGGCGAAGGTCGACGACCGGGGCCGGGGCAAGCTCGAAACCAAGACCAAGCTGAAGAAACTCAGCTACAAGGAGCAGCAGGAATGGGAGGGATTGGAAGCGGCCCTACTGGCGGCCGAGGCGGACGCGGCGGCCAAGGGGGCCCTCGTCGAGGCCGCGTCCACCGCCCCGCCCCCCGTCCTGACGGCGGCGTGCGCCCAATTGACGCAGGCGCAACGCAAGGTGGAGGTCCTCTACGCCCGGTGGGAGGTGCTCGAAGCGAAACGGAGCGGCGGCTGACGGCCGGGCCGCCGACCGAAGGCCCGCTGCTGCCGTGGCTGCTGCTCGCGCTGGCGCCGAGTAACCGCACGCGCGTGAAGCAGTTCCTGCAGCACGGTCGTGTGAGTGTCAACGGCGTAACCGTGACGCAGCACGACCACGTGCTGAACCCCGGCGACAAAGTCGAGATCGGCCGGCACGTCACCTCGCCGCACCTCGCCCGCCTCGGCATCCGCATCGTCCACGAGGACGACGCGCTCGTGGTCATCGACAAGCCCTTCGGCCTGCTGACGGTCGCCACCGATACGCAGAAGGTCGACACCGCCTTTCAGCGCCTCAACGACGCCCTCGAACCCCGGCACGCCCGCGCCTTCGTTGTCCACCGCCTCGACCGCGAAACCTCCGGCCTGCTCGCCTTCGCCAAGAGCGCCGAAGTGCGCGACAAACTCCAGGAAACGTGGGAGACCGTGACGAAGCAGTACCTCGCGATCGTCGTCGGCACGCCGACGCCGCCGGAGGGGTTGATCGAGAGCAACCTGCTCGAAGGCCCCGATTTGAAGATGCGCAAGAGCGTCGATGCGGAGGCGAAGCTAGCCCGTACACGCTACAAGTTCGTGAAGCGCACCGGCCGCTATTCCCTCATGGAAGTGGCGCTCGAAACGGGCCGCAAGCATCAGATCCGCGTGCACATGGCCGACATGGGCTGCCCGATCATCGGCGACGACAAGTACGGGTCGAAGCACAACCCGGCCCGGAGGCTCGGCCTGCACGCGTGGAAGCTGAGCTTCCCCCATCCGACGTTCGGGACACCCGTGGAATTGGAGTCGCCGCTCCCCGCGGTGCTGGCGGCGATCGTGTGAGGGAGCAGCGGTTCAGTCTGTCCGGCACATTCCCCCCACCCAGCGCCGGACAGACATGCAAAACTCTGGACAGACTTGCAACTCGCTGGACAGACCTTACCCGCCTAGGACTTACGATAAGGGTTCAAAAGGTTCCGAGCGAAAACAGACGCGGGAAGTCTTGGGACGCGGCAACAACACGGGAGTTCGGATGCCACAGCCGGTCTGCGAACCCGGCGAATTGTTACCCGGCGATCTTTTTGAAGATTGCCGTTACCATCCGTGTCTGTGTATCGAAGGCAATTCCCCCGACGACGCGGATGGAATCTCCGGGATTTCGCTTGTCGATGGGACGCCCTGCGGCTGCAGCATCGGGCACTGCGGCCTCCGCAAGTTGACGGTCGAAGAAGCCGTCCACTGGAAATACCACGGCCCTCGCGATGTGGAAGTCAAGGATCATTGGTGGGAGAGCCGGCCACAAGTGTGACATCGAGTCAAACTCACACTTCCCGTTCGCATCGGAGCCGTCATGCTCAACACGACTTTAGTCTTCTCAGCACTCCTGCTCCTGACCGCGAATGCCGGAATCTACCACCGCGGGATGCGAGCGATCGCAGTGCTCATCTGCATCGTCGGTATGCTCATCGGTCTTTTCGGTCCACTCACACTCGTCGGTCTGCTCTCGGTAGTACTCGTCCATCTGCTTATGGCCGGCGAGTTCTGTTCCCGCCGATGGTGGCGCTTCCCGGCCTTCTCAGGCTTGGCCGCGACGGTCGCATTCCTCCTCACGGCATTCGCGATGCCGGAGCAGCGACGGTTGACGACTCTCCGCGAGGAGTTTCCATTTGAGCCGGTGGGTGAACAGTTGCCGGCTCCGGCGCCGACCGAGCAAGTGGCAACCGAATCTTCGGCGCGCTTGGAGGTGCTCGAAAGATCGATGGACGAGCGATGGTGGCGCTCCCGTTCGACCAAGTTGAGGCGCCTCCACGAAACGAAAGTCGAGGGGTTCGTGGCGACCCCCGGCTTCGGCGTTGGGCGCGTGAGTGGGCTGCCGATCCGAGATTTGAATGAGGGCCTCCGCCCCGAGGATCAGCGCGTCCGGCAACCCAATGGTGGATCGGCACGAACGCACGACGATACCACCTCCGATATCCGCATCCGCGAAGGCTCGCTTCTCGACCTCCACGGAGCCGGGCTGCTCGACTTCATCAACCACGAAAACTTCGGCTACGTGAAGGATCGCCGGCACGTCGCCGGGTTCCAGTCGCACCGCTTCAGCAAGGTGCCGGAGCCGGCCGAGGGCTGGCGCGTCGAAATGCTCGACCTCATCGGCTTGCTGCTCCACGAGAAGCCGGTGGCCTACGTCTCGGCCGACCTGCCGCGCATGGACGAACTCCGCAAAGCGCCGACGCGCCCGCTCGATCGCTTCGAATCCGCCGCGCTGGAGAAGTTGCGCCGCGGCGAAGACCTCGCGGTCGCGGACACGGCGATCGGCCTGAGGATGCTCGGGGCCATCCGGAATGCGAAGCAGTGCATCGAGTGCCACGACGGCAAGCGCGGCGACCTACTGGGGGCGTTCTCGTACACGCTCCGGGCCCGGTGAACCCCGAGAGCACTTCGTGTTGCGGCCCTGCGAGGGCGCGTGCTAGGATGCACCTTCCAAACGGGTTCCAGTAGCAGGATGCGGCATGAAGTTCGTGGTGACGGGCTGCGCGGGGTTCATCGGGTCCCACTTGGCCGAGCGTTTGCTGACCGACGGACACACCGTCGTCGGCGTCGATAGCTTCACCGATTACTACCCGCGCGCCATCAAGGAATCGAACCTTTCCACATTCCGCGACCATCCGCAGTTCCGCTTCCACGAGCACGACCTCGCGACCGGAAACCTCGGCGGAATCATCGAAGGAGCGGAGTACGTCTTCCACCTCGCGGCGATGCCGGGCCTCACGCGGAGCTGGATCGACTTCGACACCTATGCCCGCTGCAACCTCACGGCCACGCACCGGCTGCTCGAAGCGCTGAAGGGGTCGAAGACCCTCAAGAAGTTCGTCTACGCCAGCACGTCGAGCGTCTACGGCAAGTATGCCAGCGGCGACGAGGCGCTGCCGACGAAGCCGAGTTCGCCGTACGGCATCACGAAGCTCGCCGGGGAACAACTGGCCCGCGTCTACCTCGATGAGTTCGACGTGCCGACGGCCGTGCTGCGGTTCTTCAGCGTCTACGGTCCGCGCCAGCGGCCGGACATGGGCTACCACCTCTTCATCAAGTGGATCCTCGAAGGCACCCCCATCAAACTCACCGGCGACGGCCTGCAAGTCCGCGGCAACACCTACATCGGCGACTGCGTCGATGCGGTGATCCAAACGGGGTTGAAGGCGATGCCGGGCGAGACGTTCAACCTCGGCGGTGGCGAGATCACGACGATCATCGATGTGATCCGGACGATCGAACGGCTGGCCGGGAAGCCGGCGAAGATCGAGCGCCACCCGCCGCGCACCGGGGACCAGTTGGCGACCGGCGCCGACGTGACGAAGCTGTGGCGCCATTTGGGGTGGAAGCCGAGCACGAGCTTGGAAGCGGGTTTGGCGAAGCAGATCGAATGGCAGCGCGGATTAATTCTCTGAAACCGAGCGGTGGGCGTAAGCCCTCCGTGGGATTTGCGCGGAATGGAGTTTCCAGATAAAGACGGCCTACTCCGGGTGGGTCATGGAAAGGATTGCAATCATGCGTGCGCTGCTCACCATCCTTTTCCTCGGTTCGACGGCCGTCGCGGCCCCCGTGCCAAAAGAATTGAAGAAGCCGGACCCATTCGCAGATAAGTGGAACCTCCGGATGATGATCATCGGCGGTGAGACCATCGACCTGACGGGGGATGGAGTCAGTTGGAACATCGACCGGGATCATGTCTACACGGTCACAGTCGCGAAGCCGGTAGAGAAGATCCCGGTGGCCGCAATGAATCCCCCGATGGGCTGGATTGTCACCTCGACCAGTGCTGAACCTGCACAGCTCCGATTCGACACCGCGCTCAGCAATATCGAATACGGCACGGGGAGTCAGACGCGCGCTGGCAAGTATTCCCTCGATGGCGACACGCTGACGATCTGTATCGCAGTACCCGGGTCGCCTCGACCCGAGAAGATTGAGCGGAGTAAAAGATCGACCACTTGGATCTTCAACCGCGTCGCCAAATAGAAGCCGGTATCCATCGGCGGCGGAGCTTCG
>JAYVTJ010000479.1:0-3867 GCA_043774415.1 Fimbriiglobus sp.
CTTCGAACGCGCTCACCGGCAGGTCTGCCAGCCGGCCCTTGGCATCCTCGGCCCGCTTGACGAGTGCGCCGACCGCTTCGTGCGCCGTCCGCATCGGTACGCCGAGCGCGATCAGCGATTCCATCAGCGTCGTCGCGTCGAGGAAGCCGTCCTCGATCCGCGCCGCCAGCACATCGCGCCGCAGTTTCGTCTCGGCCACGAGCGGAGCCGCGACGCTCAGGCAGCCTTCGACCGTGTCGAAGGCATCGAACAGCGCCGACTTGTCCTCTTGGAGGTCGCGGTTGTATGCGAGCGGAAGTCCCTTCAGCAGCACGAGCAACTGCTGCAGAGCGCCGATCACCCGGCCGGTCTTGCCGCGCGTCAACTCGAGTACATCCGGATTCTTCTTGTGCGGCATGATGCTGCTGCCGGTGCAGAAGGCATCCGGCAGTTCGACGAAATTGAATTCCGTGGTGGACCAGATCGCCCACTCCTCGGCCCAGCCGCTGAGGTGGATCGCGATCATGGAAAGATCGAAGACGAACTCGACGAGGAAGTCGCGGTCGCTCGACACATCCAAACTGTTGCGGGCCACGGAGTCGAACCCGAGCTTGATCCGCACGCTCTCGCGGTCGATGGGCAAGGAACTCCCCGCGAGCGCCGCCGCGCCGAGGGAGAGTACATTGGTGCGCTTCCGGCAGTCGGCGAGCCGCTCGCGGTCGCGCTGGAACTTCTCGACATAAGCCAAGAAATAGTGCGCCGCGAGCACCGGCTGGGCGCGCTGGAGGTGCGTGTATCCCGGCAGGATCACATCCTTCTCGCGCACGGCGGAGCCGACGAACGCGCGCTGGAGTTCTTTTAGAAGGCCGTCGATGCGGTCGATGCCGTCGCGGACCCAGAGCTTCACATCGGTGACGACCTGATCGTTCCGGCTGCGACCCGTGTGCAGTTTGCGGCCGACGTCGCCGAGGAGCGCGATGAGCGCCCGCTCGATGTGCGTGTGGATGTCTTCGAGGCCGATGGAGTATTCCATCTTCCCGGATTCGATCTCGCCCCCGATGGATGTGAGGGCGTCGATGATCTGCGCCGATTCCACACTCGAGATCAGGCCGACCTCGGCGAGCATCGCGGCGTGGGCCTGACTCGCGAGGATGTCGTAGCGCGCGAGCCGGCGGTCCACGGTGATCGATTCCGTGAACTGTTCGACGCGGCCGTCGGTGCCGCCGGTGAACCGCCCGCCCCACGTTTTCTGGCTCATCGCACTCCCCGCCATTCACACTAGAATGCCCGTTTTACGGAACCGCCCGAAGCGTGACACCCGCCGCGCCCCCCGCGGGTATGTTTCTCGCACCGCATCCCCAACCGGAGATCCCGCCATGAAGCGTCTGCTCTCACTCTTCGCCTTCGTCCTCCTCGCGCCGATCGCGAGTGCCGCCGAACCGGCGCCCCCGGCTATCGAGGTGCGCGTCAAAGCCATCGCCGATCTCACCGGCATCGTCGAGTACGCCGGGGGCATCTTCCTCCAGCCCGAAGCGGGCAAGCAGTTCGCCGGGATCATCGCGGCGCTCGCCGGAACCGAGAAGGGTCTCGAAGGGATCGATGCTTCCAAACCCATCGGCGGGTACGTCCGCATCTCCGAGAACATCGCCGACAGCGCCGTCGTGGTGATGGTGCCGATCAAGGACGAAGCCGCGTTCCTCGCGCTGCTGAAGGACAAGCTGAACGTCGATGCCAAGAAGGGGAAGGAGGATGTCTACAGCCTCGAACTGCCGCAGGTGCCGGTCGGCGCCATCCACTTCCGCTTCCTCCACGGCTACGCCTACGCAACGATCCGCACGATCAAGAGCATCGATCCGGATTCGATCATCAAGCCGAAAGACTTCTTCGCAGCCGCATCGAAGTCGATCGTGAGCGCCGACATTCACTGGGATCGCTTCCCGGCCGACACGAAGAAGGTGCTGCTCGGGCAGATCGAAATGCAGCTCGCCGAGAAGTTCAAGGACGCCGGGGGGAGCGAACTCCAGAAGCAGGCCCGCACGACGCTCCTCGACATCGGCGTCGATGCGATCAAGACGATGCTGACCGACTCGAAGCAGCTCGCGCTGACGTTCGATGCCGAGCCGAAGAGCGACACGATCTCGGCGCGGATCAAGCTCACGGCGAAGTCGGGGACGCCGCTCGAAACGAACCTGAAGTCGTGGGGCGATCGCGAGAGCACCGCGGCGGGCGCCTCGCTCGCGAAAAACCCGCTCGCCTCCTTCGGACTGATCGCGAAGCTGCCGAAGGCGACGCACGAAAAGCTCGGCAAGATCGTCGATGTGATCTTCGACGACGCCCTCGCCAGCGTCCCCGAGGACGCCAAGCCGCTCGTGACGAAGCTCGTCGATGCGGTCTCGCCGACCCTCAAAGACGGCGACGTCCAACTCGGTCTATCCGTCGCGAAGCCAAGCAAAGAAGGGTTGAGTCTTCTGGCGGCCGTGAAGGCGATCAAAGGGGACGAAATTCGGATCGCGATGAAGGAGTTCGCCCCGTTCCTGATGGGCGGCGACGCGAACGTAAAGTTCGACGCGGAGAAATTCGGCGGTGCGAAGCTGCACGAAGCCTCGCTCACCAATGCCGACCTGAAGCGAAACTTTGGCACTGAGATGCTCTGGCTCTCCACATCGGACGATCTGATCGCGCTCGGCATCGAAGAGAAGCCGAAGCTGCTGAAGGCGTACTTGGAAGCGAAGCCGAAGAAGCTGCCGATGCTGTCGCTCGAAATCGGCGTCGCCCAGCTCATGGCCGTCGCCGACAAGGAACTCGCCCCCGAGAAACTCGCCGGCGCCGTCGAGAAAATCTTCGACAAGGCCGGGCCGGGCGGGCTCGACACGCTCAAGTTCACCGTGAACGGCGGGAAGGATTTGGACATCGCCATCGACCTGAAAGGCAAGGCTCTGTCGGTGCTCGTCGCGATCGATCAGCTCAAGAAGAAGTAGCGCTCACTCGCGGCGGAGGGAGGCGATGACGGGCAGCCGGGCGATCCACGAGGTCGCCCGGTAGGCCACCGCGAACCCGACCGCGACGATCACCGCGAGCATGCCGCCGAGTCGGAGCGATGCGAACTGCCCACCGAGGGCGAGGTTTGGAATCACCGAGATGATCGCGGCGATCAGCCCGATGCCGACGCCTGCGATCAGCACGGTCCCGCTTTCGATCACCACCACTTTTTGCAGCGTGCCCGTCGTATACCCCGTCGCCCGGAGCAGCGCGAACTCGCCGGTGCGCTCGGTCACATTCCGCAGGATCACGACTCCGAAACCGAACATGCCGAGCAGCAGCGCCAGTCCTCCGAGAAGCTGGAACGTGCTGAGGTACGCCCCGATGACCGCCTGCTGGGCGGCGACGAGATCCTCGCTGCGGGTCGTCTGCATCCCGTTCGCCTGCAATCCCGTTTCGAGCAGTCCCGCGACCTTCTCCACATTTTCGGGTGGGGTTTCGACGAGGAAATAGCGGAAGCCTTCGTCGTGCGGGTAGAGCTTGCGGAAGTTCGCATCGCTCACGATCAACTCGCGTGGGAAAAGACTGTCCTGGAGCGTGCCGACGATTCGCAGCTTCACCGCGCGACCGGTTTCGTCGGGAATCGTAGTTGTGCCGCCGACGAAAGTCTTCAACTGCCAGAGGACGGTGTTCTGCTCGGCGATCACGGGGATCTCGCCGTCGGGCAACTCCTCGGTCAGCAAGAGCCATGGGTTTACTTTGGTCGCATCGGTCTTCGCGGTCGTCATTGCGAACGCGAAACGCCCCTGCGCCAAGAACTCGGGCGACGCTCCGAGCACACGCGGTCGCCCCGCCTGATAGAGGTTCAAGCAGCTCGCATCGTCGCCGCCGCGGAGGTGAAAAGGTTCG
>JAYVTJ010000480.1:0-2088 GCA_043774415.1 Fimbriiglobus sp.
CGGGCCTCGAAGACTCGGCCCGACCTACAAGAACACTCCGAATACAAACGCAATTAGTCCGGGTGACTGCTCAATGCTCCGCCTCACCGACCTCCGGGAAATCCTGCGCTACGTGCCGCGCTTCCGCGACCGCGTCTTCGTGATCGCCATCGACGGGGCCGTCGTCGAAGACGATAACTTCCCGAATCTGCTGCTCGACATCGCCCTGCTGCGGAGCCTGAGCATCCGCGTGGCCCTCGTCCACGGAGCCGCGCAGCAGGTCGCGCGCTTCGCGAAGATTTCCGGGATCACGCCCTCCGACCTCGACGGCACCGGCATCACTGACGAACCGACGCTCCAGGTCGCGATCACGGCGGCGAACCGGGTTACGCACGAAATCCTCGAAGGGCTGAGCGCCAACGACCTGCGCGGAGCTTGCCCCAACGCGCTCGTCGCGCACCCGGCCGGGATCATCGGCGGTATCGACAAACAGTTCACCGGCCGCGTCGAGCGCGTCGATTCCGTGCTGCTCCACTCGCTGCTCGACCACGACATCATCCCGGTCATCCCGCCCATCGGCTGCGACGGTGTCGGCCGTTCGTACCGGTTGAACTCCGATGCGGTCGCCGTGGAAATCGCCAAGGCGCTGAGGGCAGTGAAGCTAGTCTACCTCTGCACCGAAGGGGGCGTGCAGGGGCCGCAGGGGATGCTCCGACAGATGACGGTCGAAGAGGCCGACGGGTTCCTGAAAAAGTCGCGCGCCGATCTCGATCCCGGCGCGCTCACCAAGCTTGCCCATGCCGTGCGCGCGGGCAAGGACGGCGTCGAGCGCATCCACATCATCGATGGCCGGGAGCAGGAGGGACTTCTCGGCGAGGTCTTCTCGAACGAAGGCATCGGCACGCTGATCTACACGAACGAATACCAGGCCATCCGCACGGCGCTGAAGAAGGACGTCCGCGCGGTCTACGGCCTCATCCAGCAGGGAGTACAAGCCGAAGAACTCGTGAAGCGCACGCGGACCGATCTCGAAAAAGTCATCGGCGACTTCTTCGTCTTCGAAGTGGACAAGAACACCGTCGGCTGCGGGGCGCTCCACCTCTACTCAGGCGAGAACGCGGCCGAACTCGCCTGCGTCTACGTCGATCCGCGCCACGAAAATCAGGGCATCGGCGGCAAGCTCCTCAACTACGGCGAGTCGCTCGCCAAGTCGCGCGGCGTCGCCCGGCTCTTCTGCCTCAGCACGCAGGCCATCAACTACTTCATCCAAAGGGGCGGCTTTTCCCTCGGCACTCCGGACGACCTCCCGCCCGCCCGACGCGAAGCGTACGACCGGAGCAACCGGCGCTCGCAAGTGCTGGTGAAAACGCTGAAGTGAGCGCGGGCACGAGGTGTGCCCCCCGTTCCGATTCTGACACGCCCCTGCACCTCCGAACCTCCCCTTCTCCCGACGGCCGCATGCCGGGCTGCCACCGGCCCGCCGATACTCCCCCTATCGAGACTTCGAATCATCGGGTTGGGATTTCATCATGGCCACCTTCTTCGTCATCCCGCCGCGCGAGTGCCTGGAGCAATCGCTCGTCGGCTTCCTCGGCCGCGTTCTGCCCGGCGTCCCGAGTTCACCCGCCGTGGTCGAAGCGCTGCTCGGCGCGCTCGAACTGGAAGCGAATCGGGCCGACGACACCTACTTCATCCACCGCGAAGATCTGGCCGGGTTCGACGATCCCGTGCGCGAGCTGATCGACTCCTTCGGGGCCGAAAGCGGGGATCGCATCGTCGAGATCGGCGCCGCCCCCGCGAGCCGGGCGGCGACCGTCCGGCGCTGCACCGTGCGCGAGCGCGTGTCCGAAAAGCCCGCCGTTCGCTAGAATCTCTTCCGTCCCGCAGCCTCCGTCCGGAGGACGCCGGATCGAGGACGAAGGACGATCATGCCCGACACCGACGATAGCTGGGCCGAGTTCTACCGCGAGATCGGGCTGGAACCGGAGAAGACCGACACACCCGCGGTCGCCGAAGCCGACCCCGAGCCACTCGCCGGGGAAGAACCCGATGTGGAGGACGTTTCCGCAGAAGCGGAAGCGGACGACGGCGAAGAGGGCACCGAGGAAG
>JAYVTJ010000481.1:0-7364 GCA_043774415.1 Fimbriiglobus sp.
GAAGGAAGGCACCGCCGGGAACGACAAGCCGGAGACGGCCGAGGAGATCGCGGTGCCCGGTGAGATCGCGGGCACAATCGGCAAGCGCTACGACAAAGACTGGTTCAGCTTCAGCGCGAAGAAGGGGGACGTTTTCTACATCGAGCTGCTCGCCGACCGCATCGGGTCGAGCATGGATCTGTACTACGTCGTGAAGAACGCCGAGAAGCTGACGAACGTCGTCGAAGAGCAGGACGACGACCCCGATCTGATGCACCCGCAGACCTTCTTCAACCGCTCCGGCGACCCGGCCGCGGCGAAGTTCACCGCCCCGGCCGACGGCAAGTATCTCATCCTCGTGGCCTCGCGCGAATCGAACGTCAACTACGGGCCGCGCTGCATCTACCGCTTGAAGGTGAGCAAGCCGACGCCCGACTTCCGCACGGTGGTCATGGCCAAGGGGCGCGAAATGCCGACGGTCGGGATCGCGAATCCGGGCGGCGAACTCGCCTATGATCTCTTCGTGGATCGCCGCGATGGCTTCAATGGACCGATCGCCGTCACGGTCGAAGGACTGCCCGCCGGGGTTACGGCGAAGCCGGCGCTCATCGGCACCGGGAGTAAATGGGGCACGCTCGTGCTGAGCGCGACCGATGCCGCCGCGGCGTTCACGGGGCAGATCACCGTGAAGTGTACCGCGACCATCGATGGCAAGGCGGTCGTGCGATCGGCCCGCCCCGCGACGATCACCTGGGCCGTGGCGCCGGGCAACAACATCCCGACGATCTCGCGGCTCGATCAGGGCCTCTTCTTCGCGGTGAAGCCCGACAAGGCGCTGTTCCGCCTCAATGCCGACCTCGCCAATGCCAAGGTGAAGTCGAAGGACAAAGACGGCAAAGAGACCGACGCGAAGCTCGAATCGCCGATCTTCGTGAAGCCGGGCGACAAGATCACGCTGCCGGTGCTGGCCGTCTGGCAAGGGGCCGAGCCACGGGCGAATCCCGTGAACATCACGATGGAGCCGACGCAGCCCAACATGCAAACCGCCGCCATCGGCACCGCCGGCGGCGGGGGCAACGCCCCGGCCGGGATGATGGCCAAGGAGAAGAACGATGCGGCCATCGTCCTCGATATCCGCCCCGTTGCGCTCCCCGGCACTTATGCAGTCGTGCTGAAGGGGGACACGCTGATCCAGATCGCACGCGATCCCGCGAAGAAGGATGCGAAGACCCCCGCGAACGTGCAGGGCTATACGCAGCCGATCGAAATCACCGTGCTGCCGCTGAGCCTCGGGAAGTTCACCGCGACCCTCCCGGCCAACGGCGTCATCGTCGCGGGCAAGAGCGCCGAGATGATCGTGAAGGTCGAGCGCACCGGCGACTACGCCGGCGAGTTCAAGGTGAGCCTCGTGCTGCCGAAGGACTTCAAAGGGGTCTCGGTGAAGGATGTCGTCATCCCCGCCGGTCAGGACGAAGCGAAGTTGATGCTCGAAGTCGCGGCCGATGCGAAGGTCGGCGGCGTGACGAACGTGGTGGTCACCGCGACCGGCACCGTCCACGGGAAGTTTCCGATCACCCACGAGGCGAAGTCGAACTTCGCCATCGCGGCCCCGCCGAAGAAATAAGAGTTTTCACACAGAGGCATAATGAAGGAAGAAGATTTTCACTGCATAGGAAGAAGAGGACGCGGAGAAGATCATGCAATTCGAGGAGGGCACCGACGATGCGTGCGAACTCGATTGCATGTTTCCCAAATCCTGTCCTCTGCGCCCTCTTCTTTCTCTGCGGTGAAAATCTTGTTCCTGCTCTGCGTCTCTGTGGCAAACGATCTTCATCCAACGAGAGATTCCATCATGCTCCGCCATATGCTCGCCGCCTTCGCCCTCGCAGCGTTCCCCCTCCTCGGCTTCGCTCAGGAGAAGAAGCCCGATCCCAAGGACGTGCCTCCGTTACCGATTCCGATCATCGATCTCAAGCGCACCGATCCCGTCTCCTTCGAGAAGGAGATCCTGCCCGTGTTCGCGGCGAAGTGTCAGGTCTGCCACGCCGGGAACATCACCGAAGGGAAGCTCGACCTCAGCACGTACGCGACCCTCATGAAGGGGGGCAAGCGCGGCGCTTCGCTCGTCGCCGGGAAGCCCGACGAGAGCTTCCTCTTCAAGATGGCCGGGCATGTGATGAACCCCATCATGCCGCCGAAGAACGAGGAGAACCCGCTCACGGGCAAGGAGATCAGCACCATCCGCCTCTGGATTTCGCAGGGGGCCAAGCCGCCGGCCATCGACACGAAGATCAAGCGCACCGTCGTGCTGAACCTCCCGCCGATCCTCGTGAAGCCCGTCCGCGCGGTCGCCGTCAGCCCCGATAAGCTCACCGTCGCCGCGGGTCGCGGCAACCAGATCCACCTCTTCGACGCCAAGACCGGCGACTTCAAAAAGACGCTCGTCGATCCCGACCTCAAGACGAGCGACGGCAAGCCGGCGAACTCGGCGCACATCTCGCTCGTCGAGAGCATGGCCTACAGCCCGGACGGCAAGACCCTCGCCACGGGCAGCTTCCAGGAAGTGACGCTCTGGGACACCGAGAAGGGCACGCCGCGCACGCGCATCGCCGGCTTCGCCGACCGCGTCGTCGCCATCAACTACGCCTTCGACGGCAAGCTCTTCGCCACCGGCGGCGGCGCCCCGACCGAAGACGGCGAGATCCGCATCTTCTCGGCCGACGGCAAGCTCTTCACCGACATCAAGAACGGCCACTCGGACACCGTTTTCGGCGTCTGCTTCAGCCCCGACGCCAAGCTGCTCGCCACCTCGGGCGCCGACAAGTTCGTGAAGGTCTTCGAAGTCCCCGCCGGCAAATTCGTGAAGTCGTTCGAGGGGCACACGCACCATGTGCTCGACGTCGGCTGGACGAACGACGGCAAGAAACTCGCGAGCGCCGGGGCCGACAACATCATCAAGGTGTGGGACTACGAGAAGGGCGAGAAGGTCCGCGACATCCCTGGTGGCGCCAAGCAGATCACGCGGCTGATGTTCGTGCCGAAGACGGCGACGTTCGTGACCTGCGCCGGTGATGCCGGGGCCAAGCTCTGGAACGCGGAGAACGGCGGCGCTCAGAAAAGCTACGAAGGAGGCAAAGACTTCCTCTACGCCGTGACCGTCAGCGACGACGGCAAGATCGTCGCCACCGGCGGCGAAGAGGGGATCATCCGCCTCTACAGCGGCGCCGACGGCAAGCTCATCAAAGCGATGCTGCCGCCCGATGCGGAGCCGAAGAAAGAGGAACCGAAAAAGGACGTGCCTCCGCCGAAGAAGTGAGCCACACTTTTCTTCGTAGCGGAAGTCGCCAGACTTCCGTCTTTGCAGAGCCCGGAAGTCTGGCGACTTCCGCTACGAAAACATCACTTCTTCGGTTCGGTCTTCGTCGCGAGCTTCGTGAGGTCGGCCCCGCGGAGCGCGCCTTCGATGAGATCCGGGAGGCGCGCCGGGGTGCAGGCGAAGCAGGGCACCCCGAGCGCGGCGAGCTTCCTCGCCAGGCTCTCGTCGTAGCAGGGCGAACCGTTGTCCGAGAGCGCCAGCAGGCAGATCGCCTTCACGCCACTCGCCGTCATCTCCCCCATCCGCCGCACGAGCTGGGCTTCGTTGCCCCCTTCGAACAAATCCGTGATGAGGATGAAGAGCGTCTTCTTCGGATCGGTGATGAACTTCTCGCAGTAGGCCACCGACTTGTTGATGTCGGTGCCGCCGCCGAGCTGGACGCCGAAGATCATGTCCACGGGATCGCTCCCGCACTTCTCCGTGAGATCCACCACTTCCGTGTCGAAGGCGACGACGTGCGTGTCGAGCGCCGGCAGGCTCGCGAAGATCGACCCGCAGATGGCGCCGTACACCACCGAGTCGGCCATCGACCCGCTCTGGTCCATGTCCACGATCACCGTCCACGCGTTCGACTTCTGCGACCGGCTGTAGAAGTAGACGCGCTCCGGGACGATGGTGCCGATCTCGGCGCTGTAGTTCTTCAAATTCCGCCCGATGGTCCACTTCCAATCGATGGCGCTCGCGCTCGGCAGCGGCGAGTGCTCCCTGCGGTTGAGCGCGCCGAGCACCGCCTGGCGCAGCCGCTGTTCGAGCTTCTTCTTCACCTCCTCGACGACGGCGCTCACGACCATGCGGGCCGTCTCCTTCGTGCGTTCGGGGATGCGTCCGGCGAGCGACATGAGCGTGCCGACGAGGGCGATGTTCGGCTGCACCGACTTCAGCGTCTCGGGTTCGAACAGCAGTTGCTTGAGACCGCGCCGCTCGATGGCGTCGGTCTGGATGACGGAGACGACGTCCTCTTTGAAGTACGTGCGGATATCGCCGAGCCACTTGGCGAGCCGCGGCGCGGAGCCCCCGAGACCCGCCGATCGGGACTTGGATCCGCCGCCGTCGTCCTCGGGCACATCGTCGTAGATCGCGGCGAGTGCGGCGTCGATTTCGGAGTCGGCGCCGGAGAGATTGCAGGTGCCCATCGCATCGAGCGGCGCTTGGGAATCCTTCCCGAGGATGAGCCGCCAGCGGAGGAGCTGGGAGGGATCGGCGGTTGTGGGCATGGGGTTGCTCGCGCTAAATATCGTCGAACGAAAACTCATTCAGATCGGTCAGCTTCTGCTGTTCCGCTTCGTTCAGCGGGGCTTCCAGCGCCTCCTTGGCGTCGTCGGCGTGGACGCCCCACAGCTCGGCGAGGTTCTCGCAAATCCCCCGCTTCTGCTGCGGGGAGAAGCCGCCGAAGGCGCGGCGCAGGAAGACGATGGCCCGCTTGAACTGGTCGTCGTCGAGCGATTGCACGTACCCCGCGAGTTCGACCCAGAGCGGCTGCCGCGCCAGCAGCGCCGCGCGGTTGCGCTTCGACAGCCCCTCGAACCAGCCGGCACCGAGATCGGCGGGAATGCCCGGCGACAGCCGGCGCGACACCTCGCGGGCCAAGTCCTCGGTGGCGATCAGCCCGCGCTCGAGCAGCACCGCGCAGGCGAACCCGGAGAGCAGCGGGTTGCGGTCGTCGGCGTCCGAGAGCTTCCGCAACTGCGCCACCCAGAGTTCCCCTTCGACGCGCTCGTGGTGTTCCAGCGAAATGCAGTTCAGCTCTTCGATGGAGTCCGTCAGTTGTGCGGCCGCGGCGTTGTCGCAGTTCGCGGCGGGCACGAGCGCGAGTGCCCCCTGTACGAACAGCTCGTCGATCAGCGGCAGCAGCGGCGCCGGGTCGAACTTGCGCACGTCGCCGTAGCGCACGACCTGGCTCAGCGCCGTCGCGGCGCCGGCGATGGCGGCGAGATCCGAGCTCACCGCGGAGAGTTCTTGGAGCCGCTTGCGGGCCAAATCCATCGACGCCGACAGTCCGCACTGGCAGGCGTCGCGTACCACGGCGGCCGCCACCGCAATGCCCGTCGCGGCATCGAGCAACTGCTTGAATTTGTAGGCCGTCGCCAGTTCGACCGTCTCGCCGAGGAGGATCGCTTCGACCAGCGCGATCTCGTGCTCGGGGCTCCACTGGAGCTTCCACGCCTCGGCCCACGTCGTCGATTGATTGCCGCGCGCCAGCGGCTTGGCGAAGCCGATGTCGAGGACGCGCAGCCGGTGCAGAAACGACGAGCGGTTGAGATCGAGGAAAGCCGCTTCGGCCGTTTTGACGTGCCGGTTCTCGCGGAGGTCGAGCGTCAGTTCCTCGGCGACCGTCTTCTTGTACTTCTCCAACTTCAACTGATGCATGAGCCGGTCGAAGTCCTCTTGGATCGACGTGCGACTCACGCCCTGCGGCAGCGCGCCGATTGCCGTGCCGACATCGACATGGGAAAAAGCTTCCGCGACCGTCGAGATCTCTCCGCCGCCGACGAGCGTGATGGCCGCATCGTGCAGGTCGGCTAGCGTCGGGGCGGAACCGTCGTGCAGCGCGGCGAGTGTGCGCGCGAGCCGTACGGCTTCGATGACCTCGGCCGTGGATCGCGGCGTGCCCGCTCCGCGCATGTGCCGCACGACTTCAGAGAGGTACCGCAGGGGCAGGTCTTCGAGGCCGCCGGCGTTGAGCATGTCCCAAAAAAGCTCGAAGTAGGCGGGGGCGCGGTTGCCGGCGCCGTAGCCCGATTGGCTCGACAGCTTGAAGTACGAATAGGGCATCAGCGTCAGCTTGCTCGACCGGCGCCGCAGCGACGCGAGTTCTGCATCGGTCATCGCCCGGTATTCGTCGGTGAGCACCGGAGCATGGAAGGCACCGACGACCGCGACGACTTGGCTCGCCTTCACGCCGCCGTCGAGCACCTCATTGATCCGTCGGCGCATGAACGCTTCGCGGACCAAGTTCTCCGCACGCCAGACCGGTTCATCCGGCTGATCGCGCAATTCGCGGCCGAGTTCGTGCGCCGCGAGCCGGTAGCTGTCGCGATTCAGATTGTGCTCGAAGCGGCGTTCCCAGTAGGCGTCGTAGTCTGCTTCGCCGCAGCGCTCGGCGATGCGTTCGTAGATCGAGCCGCCGTGCTCCGGCCGCCACGCGTTCGCATCGGGAGCCGGAGCCGCATCGCTCTCCGCACGCTTCGCCAGCCGTTCGATCTCCACATCCTGCAGGCCCAAGAAGATGTCCGAGGGCAGATCGATGAACTCGACGCGGGCGCCGTTCTCCTTCGCCCAGAGCATCGCCTGGAACTCGGGGCTGTACGCCGCGAGCGGATAGACGAGCGTCCGCACCGGCACCGAATCGGTGTAGGCCAGAATCGCGATCGGCGGCTTCGTCCCCTTTTTAACGATGTGGTGGACGAGCGAATCCGCATCGGCCAGCCCTTCGATGAGGACGACCTTCGGCTTCACGGCATCGAGCAGGGCGCGGAGGTGCCAGGCTCCGCCGGGGGAGAGGTGGCGGACGCCGAAGACGTGCAGGCCGGTCACGAGTTCGACTCCGTGCAGGCCGCGTAGAGCGGACGCCATTCGGCCCCGCGCTTCTTCAAGATGTTCGACAGGTACTCCTGCCAAACGATCTTGTCCTTCTCCTCATCCTTCACCACGGCCCCTTGCAGACCGGCGGACAGATCGTGCGGGGCGATCTCGCCGCTGCCGAAGTGACCCGCCAACGCCATGCCGTTGGCGAGCACCGAGATGGCCTCGGCCGTGGAGAGCACGCCACTCGGCACCTTCAGCTTGTTCTTGCCGTCGAGCGTCTGCCCGGCGCGGAGTTCGCGAAAGATCGTGACGATCTGCGTGACGGCGTCCTCGCTCGGCGGCGCGGCCCGCAGTTCGAGGTTGGCCCCGAGTTCCTTCACGCGCTTCCGCACGATCTCGACTTCGGTTTCGAGCGTCGTCGGCGTCGGCAGCACGACCGTGTTGAAGCGCCGTTTCAACGCCGCTGACATGTCGTTGACACCGC
>JAYVTJ010000482.1:0-1927 GCA_043774415.1 Fimbriiglobus sp.
GCTCGTCGATCCTGGCCGCCCTCGTCGCCTTGGGATTCACCGCCGCCTTATTCGAGTTCGTCTCCGCCGATGGCAGCGATGTCGTCCCCGGCGTCGATACTTGGATTTTGATCGCCCTCGCGGTGTTCGTCGTCTGGCTCGGCTGGCTCGTCCTCTTCGGTGGGATCGCACTCTCGCGCGGGCCGGAAAGCATCGGCAACCGCCTCTGGCAGGCGCTGCTCGTCGGTAGCGCTGCCGAGCTGCTCGTCGCCGTGCCGATGCACCTCGTAGTCCGCCAGCGGACGCAATGCTGCGCCGGACTGATGACCGGATTCGGCATCGCCCTGGGTGTCCTCGTGCTCTTCCTCGCACTCGGCCCGGCCGTGTTCGTGCTCTGCTACCGGCGCTATCAGCAGGTCTATTCGCGGCACTCCGACGCTGGAGACGACTGACATGGCCAATCGAATCTCGAGGCGCGCTGCGATCCTCACCACCGTCTGCGGTGCCGTCGCCGGCACGGCGCGGCGCGCGGATGCGGCCGAAGAGGTCGAACCACCGTTTCTGACGCCCGCGAAGGACTTCAACGATGTCAGTCGGGGGACGCCGCTGCCGCATTCGCTGACGGGGCAAGCGCTCCTCGATGCGAAGCTCACCGTCGAAACGTGGAAGCTCGAGATCGTCGCCGAGGACAAAGCGGTGATGGCGAAGCCGCGCACCCTCGCGGCCGGGACGGCGCTCGACTACGCCGGCCTCATCGCACTCGGGAAGCAGAAGAGCGTCCGCTTTCTGAAGGCGATGCAGTGCAACAACATCCCGCGCCCCCTCGGGCAGGGCCTTTGGGAAGGCGTGCTGCTCCGCGACGTGCTCGAAACGTGCGGTCAACTCGACGATGTCCGCCGGCTCTTTTACTGGGGCTTCCACAACGGCGACCCGAAGCAGATCTTCCGCTCGTCGCTCGCCTTCAATCAGGTGCTCGACTCGCCGCCGGGGGAGATGCCGCCGTTCCTCGCCTACAAGTTGAACGGCGAGGCGCTCTCGCTCGAACGGGGCGGGCCGGTGCGGATGGTCGTGCCGTGGGCGCACGGGTTCAAGTCGGTGAAGTGGCTGCAGAAGATTGTGCTCACGAACAAGCCCGAGGCCAACGACACCTACGCCGAAGCGGGGAACGATCCCGAATCGTACCTGAAGACCGCCGCGTACTTCGCCGACACCGGGAAGCCGAAGTTCGCAGCAGGCAAACCGATGATCGTGCGCGGCACGGCGATGGTCGGCTGGCCGGGACTGGAGCGCGTCGAGTTCTGGATTCGCCCCGACACCGGGAAGGATGGCAAGCTCCCGCGCCGCGATCCCGCGTGGGCCACGGCCGAGTGGAAGTCGGCGACTATCGACCCGGCCCCGAAAGATTGGGCCGCGCAACTGCCGGGCGGTGTCCTGCCGAAGGATGTCTGGGGTTTCACGCCCGAGGGGAAACCGAAGGAGTGGCCGATGCGCTTCAGCGTGGCAAACTGGTCGCTGAAACTCGAAGGACTGGCCGCGGGGAAGTACGAACTGCGCGTCCGCACCGTGGACAAGAACGGCTTCGCTCAACCCGACCCGCGCGATGGTCCGCGCTCGGGCAAAAACGCGGTGCCGTTCAAACTCATCGAGGTAGCGTGACGCATGCGAATCCTCGTCACCGCCGGGAACACGCAGACGCCCATCGATGCGGTGCGCTGTCTCACGAACATCTTCACGGGCCGTACCGGCGCGCGCATCGCGATGGAAGCGTTCGGCCGCGATCACGAGGTCGTGCTGCTCACCTCGCATCCGGAAACCGTATCCGACGCCCCCCTCGATGTGCGGGTCTATCGGACGTTCGACGATCTGCACGCGCTGCTCGCGAAGCTGGTGCCGACGGGACGCTTCGATGCAATCATCCATTCCGCGGCGGTCAGCGATTACGCGCTGG
>JAYVTJ010000483.1:0-4007 GCA_043774415.1 Fimbriiglobus sp.
CGTCGTTACACGGCGCGGCGGAGTTGGCGGGCCAGCGCTATGTATTTCTCGTGGCCGGGATCGCTTCGTTGGTACTCGCGGCCTACAGCTTGACCCTTCCGCATACGCCGCCCAAACCGGCCGTAAAAGGCGAAGATTCTCTGGCATGGCTCAAGGCGATGAAGCTGCTGAAAAACCCGGTGGTTGCGGTACTCTTCTTCGTCACCTTCATCGACGCCGCCGTTCACCAGAGCTACTTCTTCTGGACGTTCGACTTCCTCGCCGGGCCGGTCGGCATTCCGACGAACTGGGCCGGGGCTGTGATGAAGATCGGCCAACTCGCGGAAATCGTGACGATGCTCGCGCTCGGATGGGTGCTGAAATCGTTCGGCTGGCGCACCACCATGATCGTCGGCGTGCTGGGCCACGCGGCGCGGTTCGGCGTCTTCGCGTTCTTCCCGGAGCAGCCGCCGGTCGTCGCGGTGATCCTGCTGCACGGCGTCTGCTACGCCTTCTTCTTCGCCACGGTCTATATCTTCGTGGACAAGTACTTCCCCAAGGATGTGCGGAGCAGCGCCCAGGGGCTGTTCAACGTGCTGATCTTGGGCGTCGGGCCGTTCGTCGCCAACTTCGCCTGCGGCAAACTGCTGAAACTATTCAATGAGGGGGGCGTGCTGGACTATCGGGCGGTGTTCGAATGCAGCATGGCCGCCGCGATGATCGGAGCCGCACTGCTTTTGGCCTTCTTCCATCCCCCGAAGCGAATGAGGGATGGGGAGAGTTGATTCCGGCTTGGCACTCCTTCAGAGATGCGAGCGTGAGCTGCGTTTTCATAACCAAACGCAGCTCACGCTCGCGGCTCTGGAGGAGCGGATCCTTCGGTTCTAACCGTTCCCCCCGTTGGCGGATACAACACCAATCGTCCACTCTCCGGCATCGCCCCCGTCGCGCGAGGTTCCGACCCATGTTCACCCGTGCCCTCACGCTCGCGGTTTTCACACTCGGCTTCGCACTGACAGCGGCCGTTGCCCAAGATGTCCCGCCGACGGCGGATCAGGTCAAGGAAGCGCTGGCGAAGTTCAAAGCCGAGCGCGCCGAAGCGGCCAAGACCTTCAAGCCTGAAGAACTCACCTCCGCGGACGAACTCGCGGCGAAGTCCGAAAAGGCGCTCGCCGCCGAGAACATGCAGGCGGCGCTCCGGCTCGCCGGGGAAGCGCGCTGGCAGGTGCCCTTCGTGCAAGCCGGCTTGCCCGCGAAGGTGAGCCGGGTGCTCGGGGCCGTGCGCATGCGCCACGGCGACCGCGTGAACGCCCTCACCTACAGCCCGGATGGCATCCTGCTCGCGTCCGCATCGCGCGATGGCACCGTGCGGCTCTGGGATGTCGGCAACGGCCGCGAAGTGCTGGCGTACCGGGGCCACGAGAACACGAAGTCGCTCCGCGATGAGAAAGAGACCGGCGATCCGATGCGGGTGCCGAGCGTCGCGTTCAGCCAGGATGGCCTCTGGGTCGCGTCGTGCGGCGGCGGCGAAATCCACGTTTGGGAAGCGAAGAGCGGCAAGAAGCTCTACACGCTGAAGGGGCACAAGAAGGACGTCATCGGCGTCGCGTTCGCGAAGAACAAGAACCTGCTCGCATCCGCCGGGGACGACAAGAAGCTCATCCTCTGGGACGTTGCGGCGGAAAAGGCCGACTTCACTTCGGACGATCAGAACCTCCGGCTGAGCGCCGTGACCTTTTCCGGCACCGACAAGGCCGTAGGTACGGTGAACGGCGCCGGCGACCTCATGGTCTTCGCACTCGATGCGATGGGGAAGAATCCGAAGCTCACGCTCTCGACGGGCGTCTCCGATGGCGGACCGACCCACACGCTTGCCTTCACCCGCGATGGGGCCGGGATCTTCACGGCCGGGAAGGACAACAAGATCAAACTGACGGCGGGACCGGACGGGATGCCCGGATTCGGTGCGGCCTCCGTCGTCCGCAAATTCGAAGGCCACTCGAAAGCGATCAACAGCATCGCGCTGTCGAAGGACGGGACGACGCTCGTCTCCGGTTCGGAAGATCAAACGGTCATCGTTTGGGACGCGAACACCGGCAAGCTCGACCGCGCTTTCCAGGGGCACATTCAGCCGGTAACGTCGGTGGCAATCTGCCCCGATGGCAAGCAGGTCGCGTCCGGCAGCGAAGACGGCAGCATCCGGCTGTGGGCGCTGAACAAAGCTGACGAGCACCGGGCCTTCACCGAAGCGAAAGACAACCTTTGGGCCGTGGCCTACAGCGGCGATGGCAAGACGACCGCCGCGGCCGGGGCCGACCGGATCGTGCGGGTGTACGACACGACGACTGGCAAGCTGAGCAAGGAACTCCCCGGCCACAAGGGCGCCGTGACCAGCCTCGCGTACCTCGGTAACGAGAAGATCGTCTCGGGCTCCGGCGACAAGCTGCTCAAGATCTGGGACATCCCCGGCGGTGCCGCGAAGGACTGCGAAGGCCACGGCTCGGCCGTGCTCGCCGTCGCGGCGATCGACAAGCTCATCGTTTCGGGCGGGGCCGACCGCAGTGCTCGCGGCTGGTCGCCGGACGGCAAAGCCCTCTGGAATTGGCCGAGCAAGTCGGCTGTCTGCGCCGTCGCCATCCGCAAGGACGGCAAGAAGATCGCGCTCGGCTGCGCCGACGGCACGCTCATCATCCTCGCGATCGACGGCGACAAGGAGCCGAAGCCGGTCGCCTCCGCGATCGCCCACACCGGCGGCGTCTCGTGCGTCGCGTTCCATCCGGAGGCCGAACGCCTCGTCACCTCGGGCGGCGATGGCACCGTCAAAATCTTCAACCTCTTCGAAGCGGGCAATCCGGTCGAAGCGACGAAGTTCGAACCCGCGATCAAGTCGAGCATCGGTGGGGGTAACCCGCCGGTTACGACCGTGGCCTACTCGAGCGACGGCAAGTTCCTCGTCAGCGGCGGAGCTGAAGGGGTCGTGCGAATTTGGGACGTGACCACGAACGCCGAAGTCCGCTCGCTCCGGGGTCACACCGGTTGGGTCACGAGTGCGGCCTTCGCCCCGGATGGTCGCAGCGTCGTGTCTTGCGCCGTCGATAAGACGGTCCGGCTTTTCGAACTGGCCAAGCAGGACGCGGCCGCGGCGGGCCACTCGGCGATGGCGCGCTGCATCGCCGTGAGCCGGGATGGCAAGTACGCCGCGACCGGTTCGGACGACCGGACGGTGAAGGTCTGGAATCTTTCCAACGGCCGCGAGGTCGCCACGCTCACCGGCTTCGGCGGCAACGTCACGGCCATCGTCTTCGTCGGCAACGACAAGATCGTCGCGGGCAGCGGCAGCGACATCAAACTGCGGACGTTCACCTTCGCCCCCGCGAAGGAAGTGCAGACGCTGACACCGGGCGGTCAGCCCTTCTATCTCGCGAGTTCCGAAGTCGGCAAATCGGTCGGGGCGGTCTGGGCCGGGAGCGGCGCGAAGGACTCCGGATTCGACATCTTCGCGACCGGGACCGCGGCTCCGACGACGACCAAAGGCGGCGAGATCGCGGCGGCCGTGCTCTCCCCCGATGCGGAGTGGGGCGTGACGGGCAGCAAAGACGGTGTCATCCGCATCTGGGATTTGGCCAAGAAGGATCGCCTCGGGGCCGACTGGCCGATCCTCAAGAACAGCGTCGCCGACATCGGCGTGACGACCGACAAGAAGAGCGTCGTCGTCATCGATTCGGAAGGGGAAGTGAAGGTCGGCGACGTGGTCAAGCGCGAAGTGGTCGCCAGCGTGAAGGCCGTGACGACGGGGGTGAACGGCCTCGTGGTCTCGCCGACCTCGGACAAGTTCGCCACGCTCAGCGCGACGGGCGAAGTCCGCGTGTTCGACATGAAGTGTAAGGAGATCGCCAAGTGGCAGTTGCCCTTCGCCGCGAACGCCGCAGCGTTCACCGTCGATGGCAAGAAGCTGCTGACGGCCAACGCCGACGGCACCGCCTTCGTTCTGGATCTGGAGTAACTCTTTCGGAGCCGGAAGCGTGAGC
>JAYVTJ010000484.1:0-2943 GCA_043774415.1 Fimbriiglobus sp.
CGCACTCCGAACTCCGCATTCCGCACTTCAACCTCAGTGGTTGAACAGGAACTCGGTCGTGTTCAGGAGGATCCAGAACACATCGCTGAGAGCTTTGGCCTTATCGCCGCTCGGGCCACCGCGCTCGACGTAGCTCGCGAACTTCTCTCGCTCCTCGACGGTCGGCTTGCGGGTGAGGGCCGCGAGGAAGAGGGCATCGACTTTCTTCTCGGTGTCGAGGAACGGGGCGTCGATCACCGACGCGAGGATCTCGCTTTTGTCGAGGCTCGTCTGGTCGGCCATGATTTTGCTGTTCATCATCATCAGCGCTTGCAGGATCGACGTCTGCGTTTCCGTCGGCCGGGCCGTCGTCGGGAACAAGTTGGCGAAGGTGAAGCGGCCCATCTGAGCTTGGGGATCGTAGTAGGCCTGATTGCGGGGAGCGTTCTGCCGGAGGCCGGTGGCCGCGGTGAAGCTGTCGAAGATCTGGTGCGCGGTCAGCCCCTTCAGATTCATACGGGCGTACCGGCGCGGATCGCTCTGGCTCGGATGGCTCTTCTTGCTGCTGAGGTTGTAAGCCTTGCTCGCGGCGATGCCGCGGATGACGATGCGCAGATCGTACTCGGCATCCCGCACGGCACTCGCCAGCTCGTCGAGCAGTTCCGGGTGACTGGCCGGATTGCCGACGCCCGGTTCATCGACCGGGTCGATCAGGCCGATGCCGAAGAACTGGTGCCAGAGGCGGTTCGCGAGGTTCTTCGCGAAGTACGGGTTCTTCTCGGAGACGATCCAATCCGCAAGTTCGACGCGCGGCTTCCGCTTCGCCGTCCACTCCGGCGCGGTGCCGTCGATGAACTTCGCCGTGGCCACCTTCGGCGAATTCGGGATCGGCAGCGTGTTGAACTCGTACTGCGGCGCCAGCGGCCCGTCGAACGACGGCAGCGCTTTCGGCTGCGGCGCCAGTTCCCCGAAGAACGCGGCGAACTCCCAGAATTGGATGCGCGCGTACAGCGCCATCGGGTGGTCCTGGCACTGGGCGCATTCGAGCTTGATGCCCAGGAAGGCCCGCGTCACGGTGCTGCCGAGGTTCTCGGGCTTCATCTGGCCCGCGCCGTAAAAGCTCTGGATCGCCGCGGCGTCCGCATCGAAGTTCGTGGGCTGCGCGCGGAAGCCGCCGCGGGTGTTGACTTGCAGCGGCGCCGTGAGCGACTTCCGCACGATCTGGTCGAGCGGCACGTTCGCGGCGATCTGCCGGCGGAGCCAGTCTTCGTACTGCACGCCGAAGAACTGCACGTTGATGTCGGCGAGCGTCTCGGGGAGCCACGCGGCGCGGACGACGCTCGCCAGGTGCGTCGCATAGCTCGGCTTCAGCAGCAGCTTATCGACGATGGCGGCGCGCTTGCCGGCGGACTTGTCGTCCTCGAATTCGCGGACTTCCGCGACCTTCGGAATGCGGCCGACGAGATCGAGGTAGATGCGGCGGCAGAACTCGGCATCGTCCGCTTCGGCGGCCGGGGTGATCTTCCGCGCGTCCCAGTCGGCGCTCAGCGCCCGGTCGATGGCGGCGGCGATCTTCCGCGTGCGCTTGTCTTTGCCGCCGGTGCCCGTGACGACGGTCGGCGATTGCGCTTCGGCGACGCCGGCGGCGGCGAGGAGGGCCAGAATTGCCAGACGCATGGTGGAACCTCGCGGCGGCGGACGCGGATCGCGTGGAAGAAGGACGACGACGACGGGCGAATCTAACCCTACCGACGCCGGCGAGAGGAGGTCATTCCACAGCGCCGGCCGGCCGAATGCCAGCGCAATCTCCGCACCCGGGAGTGCGCGGCGGCATGTGCGGAAATATCGGGAAATCGCCCGCGCGTCGGTCGCGGACGACCGATTCGGAGCGACTCTCCGGATTTCCCCATGCAAAATGAGTTCGGCCGAACTCGAATGAGTTCGGAGGGGGGTGTGGGTGTTTGGCCCGAACTCATTTTCCCCGGCGGATGCGCCGCGCCTTGCTCCGGGCCGCACTCGCCCGTACGTTCCCCTGCGGTGACCCTTCCCGCCGATAGCGAGGCCGAGCGTGCGCGAAATCTCCTGCCCCGGTTGCGGCGAAATGCTCGGGGTGCCCCGGGAACTCGAAGGCGGGGCGATCCGCTGCGGCGTCTGCGAGCGCATCATCCGGCCGGACGAGCAGGGTCGGCCCGCCCCGAGCAGCCGAGCCGACGACCGGGATGAAGAACCCGATCGACCGCGCTCGAGGGATGACGATCGCGGTCGCTTCGACGAAGATCGGCCGCGCCGGTCGCGGCGTCCGGCCCGCGATGCGGACGACTTCGACCGGCCCAAGAAGAAGTCGGGCTGCGGCAAGTGGGTCATCATCCTCGGCATCGTCGGGGTCCTCGGCCTCGGGTGCTGCGGGGGCGGCGGATTTCTGGTGTACAAGTTCGCCGGCGATCCGAAGTGGGAGAAGTTCAACTCGCCCGACGCCCGCTGGAGCGCGGACTTCCCCGGCAAGCCCAAGATGGAAGTGAAGCCCATCGGCGGCGGGGTCTCGGGGAACACCACGTTCTACGGCGCCCAGCGGCTGTTCGGCCAAGAAGCGTTCGGCGTGGGCTACGCCGATCTCGATCCCATCGGCGTCCGGGCCTCTTCGAACGAGACCCTCTTGAACGAGGGTCTGAACGGCATCCTCACCGGTCCGCAGAACGCCCGCGAAGTCTCGCGGCGGAATCTGAAGATGGTCGGGGTCGATGCGAAGGAACTCACGGTGGACGTGACCGACCCCCAGGCGGGCAAAGGGCGTATGGTCGTCCGCATCCTTATGGTCGAGAATCGGCTCTACACCCTCGTGGCGGTGAAGGTGGGCCAGAGCGCGGGCAACCCCGAGCAGACCGATCGCTTCTTCGATTCGTTCCAGCTCACCGGGAAAAAGTGATCGTCGGATCGACGATTTCCATCTGAGCCGGAAGCGTGAGC
>JAYVTJ010000485.1:0-3033 GCA_043774415.1 Fimbriiglobus sp.
CCTTCGGCCGCGAGGTTGCCCTGAGCCGCGACCTTCCGCCGGCCTTCGTCGAGGTGGGCGCGGGCCAGCTTCACCTGGGCGACGGTCGCGGTGGCGCCGCCGACGGCAATGGCCTTCTTGAGTGCGTCCACCCCTTCGGCGAACTTCTGCTGGTTCAAGAGGATGTCGCCCTTTTCCAGCAGGGCCGGCGCGGTCTGCTCGGCGGTCGCGCCGTTGACCGCCACACTCCGATCGAGCAGTTCGATCGCGCCGGCCTCGTTGCCGGCCGAGCGCAGACCGGCCGCGGCCCGGCGGTAGAGATCGACCTTCCCGGCGGGGATCGGGTGACTCGCCGCGAGCGCGACATACTCTTCGGCCGCGAGCTTCCACTTCTCCTTGGCGACTTGCGCCGCATCGGGCGTGGCCTGCGCCGCCGATAATGCGGCCCACGCGCTGTAGCACTCCGCCTTCCGTTCGCGATCCCGGCCCGGCAGCGCCACCGGGGCGTAGGCGGCGAGGCACCGGAGGGCCGTCGGATAGTCGCCTTCCGCGATGCAGACCTGGATCGCCTCTTCGAACCCGTTGCGGAGATCGTCGAGGCCGAGGTGGGCGTTCGCGTACTCGGCACTCGACTTGAAGCCCTTCACGGCGGCTTCGAGATGCTCGGCGGCGGGGCCGCGCTTGCCCTTGGCGGCCGGATCGCGGGTCGCGAGTTCGGCGAGCTTCACGCTCGCGGCCATGCCCGCGGCACCGCCATCGGACGCGGCGCGCTCGAAGTAGGCCACGGCTTCGACGCGATTGTTCAGTGCCAAGTAGCTCTTGCCCGTCTCGTAGCGGATCATGCCCAATTGGTCGTTCGGCAAGCCGGGCGTCGCCTGCGCCGCCGCGAAGAGGCCCACGGCGGCTTGCCAATTGTTGTCTGCGGCCGCGAGGCGGGCCAGTTGCACCTTGGCGAGCGCCTGCACTTCCGGTGCGGCGGCCTTGTCGATCTGCTGGAGCCAGGCGCGGGCCTTTTCGGGTTCGTTCGTCTGGAGGCAGAGTTCCGAAAGCTTGAGGCGGTACTTCGCGGCCGCGGCGGGCGAATGGCGCTGCGACCCGCTGAGGTACGCGGAGAGTTCTTCTTTGGCGCGCTTCGAATCGGGCGGGTTCAACCGCAGGCAGGTCTCCGCGATGAGCCGGGAGCGCTCGCCGACATCTTCCCCGTTCGGCACGGCTTGGAGCGCGGGCAGAAGCACCGCGGGATTGCCGGCCCCGATGGCGGCGGTGGCCTTCGCCGAGCGGAAGACGCAGCGGCCCTGATCGGCTTTGTCCTGCAGCGCCAGCGCATCGCACTTCGCGAAGTGCGAGGCCGACTGCTTCCAGTTGTCGGCGCCGTCGGCGCCCGCTTCGGCGAGGAGCCCGTGCGCCGAGCCGAGGAGGAAGTTCGCTTGGTTCGCGTCGGCGGGGTACTGCTCGAATTCGCCGGCGACCTTGCGCGACAGTTCGCCGAGCGCGGCCGGATCGGCCGGTTTGCGCTCGACCGCCTGCTTCAGCGCGGCGAGATCCTTCTGGAACAAATCGGTCGGGTTATCGGGCTGCGGTGGAAAGGCGCGCCAGGCGGCGATCGCCGCCGCAACGCCGACGACGAAGAGAGGGAGTTGCCAGTAATTCCGCCGACGCGGCGGCGCGGGCGTCAGGTAAGCCGTGGGCGCTTGCACGACCGTGAAGATGACGTCGGGGGCCGTGTCCGTGGCCATGAGTGGTGTCCTGCAAGCGGTTGCACAATCGGTCGCAAAGAATCGTCCGGTTTTTCGAAGGGTCGGTCAAGTGGAGTTTCTTTCCTTCCGAGGTGTCCGTCCGAATAATCGCGCGGACGCACCCGGCGCTTGACCCGCTCCCCTCGATGCGTCAACTCACGCCTCCTGGGTTCCCCCGTCCCACGTGTGATTCGGATCGGGATAGAACGTGGCGGGGCCGAGGCCGCCGCGGAAGATGAAGATCAGCCAGCCCCCGGGCACTCGGGCGCGGTAGGCGTACTGTGCGGGCTTATTGTCCTCGTACCTCACATTCAACTCTTCCAAGTTGAGAGCCGGTTTGTCTTCCATAGCGATCCCCTGTGGTGGAGTGTCGGAATCCTCTGCGAACGCCGCCGCGCAACCTCCGCCGCCGAACGACCCAGCTCAGCAGCGGCGGGAAGTCCCAGAAACGAATCATGCCCCGCCGTCTGCTGCAGCGCCTGGGGCGGCGTGCCTTGCTCAGCCGGAACTCTGCTGCCTGCGGTACTCGGTCGTCAGCACCCCGGCGTACCCCCAGTTCTCCGGGTCCACCTCGTCGATGACGATGTGGGTGTGCTCCGGCCTCTTGCCCAGCACCCGCTGGAGGGTGGCCGTGATCTCGGCCACAATCTGCGCCTTCTGGTCCGCCGTGACGCCGTCGCGGGTGATCTTGACGTTCACGAACGGCATCGCGCCTCCGGTGTCTTATCCGCCGCCGAACGACCAAGCTCAGGGGCCCGCCGCTTTGGGCGGGTCCACTGCAGCGCCTGGGGCGGCGTGCCTTTACTCGCCGGGCTTGGACAGCGGACGCCCGCCGGCCCACAGCCGCGACAGCCGACCGAACTCCTCGTGAAGCACCCGCCACGTCTGGAACCATAGCCGCTCGGGTCGCTCGGATACCAATCGCTCGCCGTCGTCCCCGACCAGCCACGACGACCCATCCCGCTCGACCAGCGACAAGCCCGCCCGGTAGGCAATGTCCTGGGCCATGTGCCAGTAGTCGCGCTCCTTGTCGTCGGGGAACCACGCCGGCTGCGGGCTAATGCGCCTCCTCACCCCGAAGCCCTCCTGCGGCCGAACGACCCAAGCTCAGGGGCCGGCACCTGAGCGAGGTGCGTTGCAAATTGGAATGGGGGCCGCCGGTCCCCTGCAGCGCGTGGGGCGGTCTGCTCACGGTAACCGCTTGACGCGAAGATCCTTAAAGTACCAGACGCTCTTCGCGTCGTGAGCCTGGAGAGCAAATGCCCCGCCCTCGGCTTGGAGGAGACGACCCGCTCGCTCCTTCGGACGCTTGACATCC
>JAYVTJ010000486.1:0-8672 GCA_043774415.1 Fimbriiglobus sp.
GAAGCAGATCACGATGGATGTCCCGCTCGTCGCGCGCAAGCGCGGCCACTGGGCCGTCCGGCAGGCGTTCGGACTGCTCGGCGTGCTTGGCTGCATCGCCCTCGGCATCGCCGGGATTGCGATGTCGGCGGATCCGGACAACGGTCGGAACCAAGGCCCCGATCTCGGATTGATCCTGACCGCCACGGCGGGGCTCGGTTTGGTCGTGGTCATCATCGTCGCGCTCATCCTGCAGGGGACGTGTATCCGGCCGAAGGAGATCACGGATGGTGACATCACGCTGGCCGGGGTCCATGAGAACTTCGTGGTGGCGCTGGAGGAGGAGCGCGACCGGGACGAGGAAGAGGAAGAGGACGAGCGCGATCGGAAGCGGGCGAAGCGCGGGAGCGACCGGCCGCGCCGCGATCCGGACGAGGAGCCGCCGCGGGCGCGGCGGATCCGCGACGACGACTGAGTTCACGCGAAGGCCGAGCGGAGAATCCGCCGGGTGAGGTGCAGCGCGCGGACGAGGATCGCCGCGCCGACGAGGAGCCAGAAGGGGAGGGCGAGGATCGAGCCGGCCCCGAGCACCGCGACCGCGCCGAGACCCAGAACGGCGGCGACTTCGGGGCGCCAGCGCGGGCTCCCACGCAGGATCGGCAGCACCAGGATCAGCCCGAGTGCGAACCAGATTCCCGCGCGGTACGGGAGTGCGGACGAACGCTCTCCGAGGGTCGCCGGAGCGGGCGGATCTGCGGTCGGCGCACCCGGCGGATTCTCCGGCATCGGCTTGGTCGGAGGGAGCGGTACCACCCGGCCGGGCGTGACATCGGGTTTCGGGAGCGGCTTCGCCGAGAACTTCGCCGTCGGGATTTGTTCCGGCTCGGCGGCGATCAGCCATTCGTCGGGGGTGGAACCCGCGCCGATTTTCCAACCGGCACCGGCCACGGGTGCGATGCTCCAACCCGGCGCCGGGCGGACGCGCACGGCGATCGGCTCCGCGAGTTTCGCGGCCGCCGAAGGCCAGCGTGGCAGCGGCAGTTCGCAGACGTCGCTCCCGGAGGGCGCAGCCGGCAACTGGCCCGACCAGCGGACGATCGCTTCCGCGACCGGCTTCGCGAAGCGCACTTGGATCCGCGATCCGCTCCGCGACCAGCCGGCCAAATCGGGCGACCGGACATCGCGGAGGATCAATCCGACGGGGACATCGAACTCGGCGGTCCCCGAGGCGCCGGCTCCGAGTCGCATCGCCCCTTCGACTTCGATCCGCCGTCCCACGGTGTAGATCGCTTCGCCGCTCAGAGGCTGATAGGCCGGGGTCGGAAGCAGCACGGGTCGGAGTTCGGTCGCTTTGCCGAGGGCGCGCTGGACGACGCGGGCGGGCGGGGACTTCCCGAAGTTGAATTCGGGGATCTTCGGGAACTCCCGCGTGACCGCTTCGGCGGGGAAGTCGATGGCCCCGGCTACGGCGATGCCGTCCGAGCGGAACCCCGCGATGCGCACGACGTGGAAGCTGTCCCGATCCGCCTCCGCGACACCGGCCATCTTCGGGAAGAGCAGCACTGGCCGGACCGCCGGAAGCTTCGCGGAATACCCCTTCAGCAGGAGCGTGAAGCGGCCCTCCACCGGGTTCTGGAAGCGGACTTCGACGGGCGTGATGCCGCCGGCCGGAGCCCCGGCTTTCCAACTGCGGATGCCGAGTCCCGGCATCGCCCCTTCGGTGGCTTCGACGCTCACGAAACTCGGAAATACTCCGTCGGGCAACTCGAGTTTCAAACCGGTGACGGTGCCCCCTTCGAGGCGGCACTGCCATGCGGCCGTCAGCAGATTCTCGGAGTCGCCGAGATCCCAGACGGCGCCCTCCTTGACCGAGATCGCCGGTTTCGCACCCTCCGAAGCGCCCCCTTCGCGCCAGCGCAATTGGACGATCTTCCCGCCGCCCAGTTCGGCTTCCACCCGGACGCCCGCTGTGGTCAACCGGAAGCTCTGCCCGCCGCTGCGCGTGGGGACGTCCAATTGACGGCCGCGCAGCCCCGCCGCGAAGCCGAGGTGTGCGACGGGGATGTCGGGCGCGACGAATTTCGCTTCGCGGTCGATTCCCGAAGCTTGCACGGAAATCGCGAACTCCAAGATGAGATCGTGGGCGCCGGCCCCTCGGATCGGGATCGTATACCGATCCGGCTTGCTCGCATCGGGGAACGCCTCCCGGCCGTCGAGTGTCGCCTTCTCCAGCCGGATTCCCGCGAGCGGGATCGCGAGCGCGTGTTCGTCCGGACCGACGGCGGTTAAGGCGTACTTCGCTTTCACCGTCACCGTCTCTCCGGACGCCGAGCAGTCGTAGTCCGCTGAGGTGATCACGGCGTCCGGCAGCGGTGAACGGCCGAGCACCGCGAGTTTGTCCAGAGTCGCTTTGGGCGCGAGGACGATGCTCCGATCCGGATGCTCCGCAGCCCCCGGAATCACGAAGACTATTGCGGGTTCGGGTGCTTGGGCTTGCCCCGCACCAGCCCACGTCAGGGCACCCGCCGCCCAAACGGCGATTGCGGCTCCCCGTCTCGGCTTCGAGATGGGAACGAACGCGAGGCGGGCGAACGCCGCGGCCAACGGGATCCGCAGCGCCGAACTCCAACCATCGGAGGCCAACCAGCAAGCCGAACCCAGCGCGAAGACGAGCGCGACGGTGGCGAAGACGCCCCAGCGATTCCGGAGGCCGAACAGACCCGTGCCCGCGATGACGAGGATCGCGACAATCCACCCGCCGATGCGGATGGTCGAGTCCGCCACCACGAGAACCGCGGGTGAATCGGACTCGAAGAGATCGCGCCGAAGGCTCGGAAATTCGTCGAATTCCGGCGCCGAGGCCCACTCCGAACGGATCGCGGGATCGCCCGGCAGGGGCGGGATCGGCGATTCCGCGCGGTGGGCAATGCCGGACAGCACCGGATCGGGCCTGCGGGTGTACTGCACTTCGAATGCGGTCCCCGCCCCCGCGATCGGCAAGCCGGATGTGGCGAGTGCAGTCCGGGAGATGTCGAGCGGCTTACCGTCGAGCAGCACCGATTCCAGATGCTCGCACTCGAGGGGAATGGCCAATCGGGCCGCGCCGGGCCGAGCGACGATCCCGCTCAGGGTGCAGCGGATTCGGTCACGCGATTCGATGCGATTGGTCATCCGGAGGTCGCGGAAGCGCCACTCGTCGGACGGCGGAGCGGTCGGTTCCGGCGATGAGCCTATCGGGATCAGCGTGACGCTCCGCGATGCGCGGGTCTGGTCGGCGGGCGGTGTCCGGTACTCGCGCTGGAGCGCCGAGTCGAGCTTTACGGCCGAATCCGAAAGCGGCACGCCGAAGGGGTGCGGCATCGGAAAGAGCCAGTCCGTTTTGTCGGGAGCTGGGCGCGGGATGTCCCAGCGGACCCGGGCGGTGAAATCGCCGATCAGCGGGCGGTTCGGCGCGATCCGCCAGAGAGAACCGCGCGGCTGCTCGGCGAGGTTCGCCAGTGCCAACGCCGACCAGGGCGATGCGGAGCCCAACCGCGGAAGCCACGGGAAAAGTGGATCGGCGACGATCCGCACGGCGCTCGCCGACGGCTCGAATTGCCACTGCGCATTGGTTCCGGGCACCCAGACCATCAGCGATTCGACCGGTGTCCCCTCGATTTTTGCGGAGAGCGTCGAGGCGGCGCGGACGGTCGCGCCGTCGGCGGCGAGTTCGGTCTCCATCCGCGCGGAGATCGCCGGCAGTGCGTGAGAAACGAGGAGGTCGCCGTCGGGCTCCCGCCCGCGGTACGAGATGGAAAATCCGGGTTCTCCGACGAGCGGCGCAGTCGGCGAACCGAAGCCGTCCGTCGAGATCTTCACGCCTCCGATCGGTCGCACCGAATAGACCCCTCTGCGCTCGCCGCCGCCGAGGGGGATCGCTTTGGGCATCGGGATGAGTTCCGCGCCATCCGCGAGCGGAGACGAGCCGCGACCGGCCGCGATTTCCCGGAATTCCAAGCGGATGTCGAGGCTCTGGCCGGTCGCCGCGGCGCGGGAGGGTTCGACGGACCAGCCGTTCGCGATTCCGGGCAGCGGACCGTGCGTCGCGCCCGGATCGTCGGGAGTGAGGGTGACGCTTTCGAGTCGGTAGCCGGGCGTCCCTTGGAAAGAGAAAGATGGGATCGGGCCGCGCAGGACTCTGATCGAATACGCGGCGGTGAGCTTCGAGCGGTTCGGTTCGACCCTCCAGTCGAGTGCCTCTACGGTGGCGAAGTCGCGATCCGCCGGGCGGAGGCGGATCGTCGGCGGACGCCGCTCAGTGCGGTCGTCGGCGCCGAGCAGAGTCGGGACGAATTCGAGCTTGGTCGAGAGGTCCGGGGAGACGGCGGTGCCGCCGATGCGGTAATCGCCGGGCTGCCAGCCTTCGAGTTTGAAATCCGGCTGCACCTGCACCTCGACGGTGTCGCCGCCGAGGGTGGCGTTCGCCGGGCGGATCTGCGGAGGAGTCCAATTCGCGGCCGCAGTCGGCGGCGCCACGCGGGCGCGGATCGAGATGCGGGCCGTGGGTGTCACGGCGCGGAGGCTCACGCGCAACTGCCGGAGGCCTTCTGCTTTCCAATCCCACGATTCGACGTCGCCGCCCGTGACGCCGGTGATTTCCAATCCCGGATCGACGAGGAAGGTGCGCCCGCGGCCGCCGAGGCGGGTCGATGTGAATACGAAGTCGAACTGGGCCGCGAATTCGCTCCCGCTCAACTTCCACCCGACGCTGCGTCCCGCGCGGCTCGCGGGCTCCGTGCCGTCGCCGGGCTGCGACTTGCGGAACGCCAAATCGAGGCGAGTCTGGCCGCCGAAGGCCAGCTTCCAGAGGCGTTCGGAACCGCCGGGTGCGGGGAACGGGCCGGTCGTCAGAACTCCGGCCTGTTCCACCGCCGGGACACGATCTGCGGACAGCGCGAGTTCGAGAATCGAAATGGGCGCCGCGGGGAAGGTGAGCGTGCAGCGCTCCTCGTCGCGCTGCTCCACCACCTGCGCCGACCAGTCGAACACAAAGCGATCCCGGAGCGGATTGTCGATCCAGAGAAACGTCGTGGGGAGAGTTTTGCCGTCGGGGACCGCGCGGAAGAGGATCGGCGCGCCGCCGTCCGGCCAAGCGGGCGACTGCACCGCGCCGGGCAGCGGGTCGATCGGCATCGCACCGGCGCCCGCATTCGGATGGATCAGTCGCCAGGATGCCGAGCCTTGGACTCGGCCCGGGCGGACGCTCGCGACGTACTGGGCTTCGAGGATGCGGCTCGGGCTCTGGAGCGTCTGCTGGACGCGGGCCGCATTCTGCACGAGCCTTTCGAACTCGTCTTTCGGCAGCTTTCTGAACAGGCCCCGCGCGGCATCGCGGTTCGCGGCCTCCCCCCGTTCCGGAGGCAGGAAGACGCGCTGGATCGAAAAGGGGTCGGGCAGAGTTCCCTCCGGCCGTACCAGCGCGGCTCCGCCGAGTGCGGCCGCATGGGCCGGTGTGGCCGGGTGCGGGTTCGGATAGGCTCCCGCAAACGCCGCCAGCAGCAGTGCGATGAAGAGTCCTGCGGGAAGCGCGCGGGAGACGGTCACGGCGATACCCCACTCGGATGCGGGGCGCTGCCGCTGCGCGCGGCACTCGCCGATGGGGACGGAGAATTCGGTAGTGCACTCCCCGAAGGAGCCGGGACCGCCGCACTCGCCGGTTGCACGGGAGCGGGTCGAGAGTGCTCGGACTGAGCGGGGGGCGCCCGCGAGAAGCCCGGCAGGCGTTCGAGCCGACGCGCCCGATAGAACCGCCAAGCGGCTTCACCCAGCAGGGTCACTGCGAGCAATGCGACACCCGGCTGCATCCCCGAAAGGACTTGGGAAAGGGTGAGCGGAGCCATTGCGGCCGCCAAGGCGAGGCCGATCCCGATGGCGGCGAGGGTCGAGCCGAGCCGGAGCTTCCGCAGTCGCGAGACGGCGAATCCGACTAGGTAGAGGAGCGCGGAGCAGGCGGCGATCCAGCCGGCGCGGGGGACGAGGAGCACGGCGATCTCATCCGGTCGAGTCTGCCGCCCGGCCGTCGCTTCCCCACCCGTGGCGAGGGCCGGGGAAAGATCGTCCGCCTCGGACTCGGTTCCCGCGCGGAGCCAAGCTTCGAGTTCCCGGGGGGAGTCGGCCGCCGTCGGAGTGAAGCCCGCACTCCGCCAGACCCAGCTGAACTCCGGAGTCCAATTGCCGCCCGGCACGAGGGCCACGGTATCGGGCTCGGTGGTGATGATCCACCGCACCGGAGTCCGGTAGAGCGCGCCCCGAACCACGGGGGGCCTGAGCGACTTCGTACCGCGCGGCGAGCGCGCGGGGGCATACCGGTACCGGAGGTCGATCTCGACGGTTCGGCCGGGCTTCGATTCCGGGAGCGGCACACCGAGGATGTACGTCTCGGGATCGCCCGCCTCCGCGCCGTTCGGCAGCGCTTCGAGCCGCTTCCCGTCGATCGCGATATCGACGCTCTCGACGCGCGGCAATTCTATTTCCAAACTCGACCCGAGCCACCGCTTCAGCAGGAATTTCTCCTGCATCAGCACGCTCGTTTCTCCGGCCTCGGCCCGCACATATGCGCGCTCGACCCAGACGGTCGGAAGCCCCGATTCGGCCGTCGCGCTCAGGTCGAGCAGCAGCGGTGCCGCGGTGGCCGAGGCCCCCAGGGTGAGGAGGGGAATCGCGTCGCGTCCCGGGAGAACTTCGGAAGGCAACTCGCGCCAGTCCCCCTCGTAGCCGTTCACGCGCCGGCCGGTCGCGCCGCCCCAAACGCGGAGGGTACTTTCGGTGCGCGTCGCGGACTCCGGCCAGAGCAGGGTCACCCGCGGATCGGCCGCGGGCCCCGCCATTTTGAGGGCGAAGGCCAGGGTGAGCGAAAATTCTTTGCCCCCTTCTGCGGGGCGGAACTCCCAGACGCCGGGGCCGACGGGGTCGAGCGCCGGCACCGATTGCAACCCGAGGAGGTTCTCCGGTCCGCGGAGGCGGATCGGCCGGCGATCGTCCTGGCTCGGCTTAAACTTCAGCACCTGTTGGATCAGCAACTGCTTGGGCTGCAGCGAGACATCGACCCGGTTCTCGCACGCCAGCGGCGGGCGGTAGGCCTGCCAGGTCAAATCGACTCTCGCGATGCCCCGGTCAAATGTCCCGCTCACGCTGCCCACGGCGGTGGGGCGATTCGGCGGCGCGGCCGGCGCGGTCAGCGGATCGCTCACGGCCGACGGTTGGCCCCCTTCCCAGAGCGCGGCGCCGCCCCGCACTTCGAACCCCTCGGGCACCGAGACGATCAGGTTCGATTCGCGCTCTTCCGCCTGCGGGAATCGGGGGAGCGCCAGCGAGAGTTTCGATTCGCGTTCCTCAGCCGGGCCGGCCTTCGGCGGCAGCGCCCGCGTCGAGAGGAGTTTCAGCGTGAACGCGACTTTCTGGGGCGCATTGAAGCGGATGGCGAGCAGTCGGGGCGCCCCATCCTTCACGGTGTGAATCCCTTCCACGAGATCTTCCGGCGAAGCTTCGAGCGTCGGCCATTCCGCCGGGAGTTCGACCACGAGTTGCTCCAGCTCGCCGCGCGGGGGCGGGACGACCCGCACCGTGGTCTCCAGCTTCCACCCGCTCGGGGTCAGCTTCAGCAGGTGCGACGCTTTGGCGCGGATCGCCGTGGGGGCGATGCGGGCATCGATATCCAGCCACGGGGCGGGCTTCGCGTTCTGGGCCAGGATCGGCAGGGCGACGTGGGCGAACGAGGCGATGTGATCGTCCGGGGCCATCGGGGGGAGATCCTGACGGCGGAATTCGGACGGATGCTTGAAACTCAGGCGGACGGTCGGCCCCGCGGAGACCTCGATGCGACCCGATTGCTTCGCGGTCGCCAGCAGGCAGAAGGGGCCGATGAAATACGGCCCGCGGAACTTGGCATCGTTCGGTTTGGGACGCTGGATGCGGACGGTCGCCGTGACGAGCCACTCGGCGACGGCGCCGGTTCCCGGGGTGCGGACGAGCCAGACGGGCTTGTTCGGGTCGGTCGGCCGCAACACCGTCGGCGGTGCGTCCGCCGGGGTCGCCGGCGCCGCGCCGACTGGGCTCGCCCGTTCGACGGTGACATCAGTCCCGAGCGGGAACTGGAGGGGCCACTCTTTCAAATTGCCCCGCAGACGGAGCTTTGCGATCGTTTCGAGGTTGGCCTCCTCCACATGGACGGTGACATCGCTTTCCACGGTCGGTGCGACCCCGCCGCTCGGCGCCGCCGGGGAGGGCGGTTCCCACGTCACTTCGAGCGAGTCGGTCGCCCCCAGCGGAACCGCCCGGACGAAGAGCTGTTCGACCCCGTTCGGGAACCGCTTGACTTCAGGGGTCTTGGCGGGGATGGAAGGCGACGAGTCCGCCACTCGCGTGCCGAGCGTGAGAGTCTTGATGCCTGCGGGAAAGCCGTCGAGCTTGAAGGTGGTTATCGCGGCTTTCGGCAATCCGAGATCGAATCCGAGATCCCCCTTCGCGCCCCGCGCGGCGACGGGCACTTCCACATCGAGCGAGATCGTCTGCTCGCCGGCGGTATCGACGAGCAGGGTCAGACCGTCGTCGCCCGGCGGGTTGAGGATCGGGAGCTTCCCTGCTCCGGCTTTGGCCGCCACCAGCACGCCGCGCTGGCAGCCGAGCACGATCAGCGTCCGCGGCTGGGCCGTCCG